>NZ_JASDCB010000160.1:0-659 GCF_030408135.1 Pseudoalteromonas sp. APC 3691
GATGAATCGAGAATACGCAAACTTCAAGGGCCATTAATGTTTAATGTAATGCGAAAGATAGCCATGGCGCTTTTTAAACAAGATGCATCTAAGTCAGCAAGTATGGCGAGGAAAAAGAAAATGGCAGGGCTAGACGATGATTACCGCTCAACCCTGCTAGAGTCTGGGATTAAAATGCGCTAGCCGTGCCATATTCTAATAAATAATTTATATTTATTAGTGAGGAAGCTATTGATAACAATTGTCGTTTAGATTAGTATGCACCTATTGAATGTAATTAACACGGTTTGTATTGATGTATATTTGTCTTTGTCACGGTGTGACTGATAAAAAAATTGAGCAAACAATTGACGATGGTGCAACGACCATGCGTGAATTAACCAAAGAGCTTAAAGTAGGCAGCCAATGCGGTAAGTGTTGTGGTTGTACTAAAAAGATCCTTAATCGCAGACTTATTCAAATTGCGGATGTAACGGATCAAGTTGCTTAATTACATATAAAATTTAGATATAAAAAAAGCAGCTTTTTAGCTGCTTCAGACTGTTGAAAAAGGGCTAGACACAGATCGAGCCCTTTGATCTAATAAGCAGAGTGAATTTGGAGAGTTCATTATGCTTAGAGATAAAACCCCGCAACAACATGAATTAGAAATGGTCGCA
>NZ_JASDCB010000161.1:0-521 GCF_030408135.1 Pseudoalteromonas sp. APC 3691
ATGCAAGGCAATTTCAATGACTCCGATCCACGCAAATCGCCGAAGGAATTGAAGGCGTTGCCGGACGATACACCGTGAACGGATCTTTTGATGTTGGGTAACCACATCGCCCCGTGTCCGTCATGTACATTCATATCATTCTGCCTTGTGGCTTGCTGAAATAAAAAAACGAAAGTGCAAAATTTCGCCCAGCTGGCGAGCGAGCGAACATATTCTAACGCAGCGAGCCGCGCGCCAACTAATTGTTTCGACTACCGGCCTGATCAAAAGGATACGCGTGCAACCTCATCATGCAGGCGGGAATTGTTTTCCATCCCGGAGCACTGGAGTCGGAGGCACCTCGTGATTGAACTCGCTGTCAGTTCTTGAAACACATCTCAAGCCGAAACACACCACCCCGCGCGTCCTTCGCGGATCCCCAGTTCGGAATGACCGACAATGGCGTAATGACATTGCTAGCAACCATCGCAGCCACCGGCCAGGAGGTCGAATCCTTCGCGGTGCCAGCAATGGTCTGGAAG
>NZ_JASDCB010000017.1:0-66165 GCF_030408135.1 Pseudoalteromonas sp. APC 3691
GAAGTGGTGTGAGCCATTAAGCTAACTTGTACTAATTACCCGTGAGGCTTAACCATACAACGCCAAACGCGTTTTATGTGATAGTGAAACAAGCGAAGAAGTTAATATAACTAAAGTAGATATTACTGAAAGACTTAAAAAATATTATCAGATATTTTCCAAATTCAAGAGGTGACTCTTAGCGCGTAGCGTTAAAGTTGAGGCACCTTGCGCAAAGAAAATGGTAGCACTACGTGCTTGTCATTAATTCTTTGCACCTAATTTGCTTGGTGACAATAGCGTTTTGGACCCACCTGATTCCATGCCGAACTCAGTAGTGAAACGAAACAGCGCCGATGATAGTGTAGCATTTGCTATGTGAAAGTAGGACATTACCAGGCTTCAAATTGTAGAAAGCCCGGATCTAACAATTCGGGCTTTTTTACGTCTGCAGAAAAGTAAAATACGCGCAATTAATAGACACTCACATTAACACCCATCGCGTAGGTCGGGTGAGCGCAGCGACTCCCGACGCTAGAATCACCATAAGTGCGCACTTATAACACTTAAACTTCAATCCTAACCTCACGATATAGCTTCATATTTTCACTAAATTATACTCAGATCTCAGCGCTTCTCGTTTCTTCTCATTTTGTTGCAATTTCATTCTTGGTTTAATAAGTGACCTGTGTAAAACTAGCTAAGTTAATTTAGTAAATCAGGTGACATGAATGTCGAATATTAAAGCTTGGAAACTTATGAGCCTGTTTTGTTTGTTCGCAGTGCTTATGGGTTGTCAATCTAAAGAAGAGCAGCTGCAACAAACAATTCAAGAGTCTATTAAAAAAGCAGATACAGAGCTGTCACAGCTTGGTACTGCACTCGATAATGGAAGCGTACGCAATGCTGTATTACTTAAAGAATATGGCGAGCTTCTTAAAAAACAACAACCAGAACTTACAAAGGTTGTTGATGTAATTACCCTTGATGCAACGCGCCAAGGCGCACTTTATAGTGGTTTAACACAGCGACTTAAAGATGTGAAAGGTACTTATTTAATTCCCCCTTATGAAGATACGCTACATAGTATTGATTTGTTGCGTGAAGCAGCCAAACCAACGCTATTCTCTGATGCGTTAACCGATCCTATCAATATGCTAGCTGATATGTCTAAAGGTGCTTTAGCACGTGTAGGTGCAATTAGTAAGCAAGCTGAAGGTGAGGGTGTTGGTAACCAAATGGTTGGTAATCCTAACTATGGTAATTGGCAATCAAATAGTAATGGTATTAGCTTTTGGCAATGGTACGGAATGTACCGTATTTTAGGCGATGTATTTGATCGTGTTGAATACGGAAGCTGGAGCAAACGCCGAAAGTATAGTTATTACAATGACTATGGCCGTTCACGTTATTCAAGCCCTAAACAAATTAAAACCCAAAGCGCTTTAGAAACACGTACGCGTCAAACATACCAACGCCAAGGTAAACAGTTTACAAGCCCTTATGCGAGTAAGAAAACAGGTGCATCAGGTTTAAGCCGCAGCAGTTATACGCCACCAAAAAGCCGCAGTAGTTATTCTCGTTCGAGCAGTTATAGCAATAGCTCTGGATCGGTGCGTGATAGTGGTAGCAGAACCTCTCGTGGCGTGAGCCGTGGTAAGTAAAAGAATAAAGTTGGAGTTAGAATAATATGTATGAATTTAATGGAATAACTATGTGGTCGCTGCAAGCGCTGGCGATTGATTTTGCAATTATTGTTTTATTATTTGTAAGCCTTAAATATATAAAAGGCTGGGTTTCAAACTTACATGCAAATGATGAAATAACAGAGCGTGATAACTTTGCCTTTGGTATTAGCTTTGCCGCTGGCTTGGTGGCGCTGGCGATTGTATTAACGGGTGTAAGTAGCGGAGCTTTTGCTGCAACACTGCAACAAGAAGCACTGCAAATGTTAGCTTATGGTGCATTAGCAATTGTACTTATTAAGTTGGGTCACTTTTTTCAAGATAAAGTAGCACTTCGAAAGGTAAGTCTGCACGACGAAATCGTTAAAGGTAACGTTACAGCTTCAATAATTGATTTTGGCCATGTTGTCAGTGTTGCTATCGTTATTCGCTCAGCTCTATTATGGGTGGCTACTGATGGCTGGCATGGTCTTCCAATTGTAATTGCCGCCTTTATTATAGGTAGCGTTGTATTACTACTTGTTAGCCAGTACCGAGTGCAGTTATTTAAGCGTACAAATAAAAGTGGCGACTGCCTACAACAAGCAATTGTTGATGGTAACTTAGCTGTGGGTATTCGTTACGCTGGATTTTTAGTCGGTAGTGCATTAGCTATTACAGCAGCAACGGGTGTTGCACCTTACGCTGCTGATAATATTAATGCGAGTTTACTATACTGGGCTATTAGCGCTGTTGTGAGCCTTGTTGCATTTATTATTTTGCACTTAGTGACAATTAAAATAATTTTATCTGGTTGCGATATTTCCGATGAAGTTAATCGTCAAAAAAATGTAGGTGTAGCTACTATCTCTGCAGCAGTATCATTTGCTGTAGGTATCACTATGGCAACATTACTAGGCGCATAATCAGTGTCATCAACCACAACTAGCCCAAGTAAGTCTCGCTTACTTGGGCACGATATATTACTTATTACTGTTATGGCCGTGCTTGCTGGGTGCGGCCTTATTTATGAATACTTACTGTCTCATTATGCGGGCCGTGTACTTGGCTCAGTAGAGAGCGCTATTTACGCCATGATCGGTACTATGATTGTCGCAATGGGCTTAGGCGCTTTTTTAGCACGTTGGTTTAAAGATGCATTTACCGCTTTTGCTTGGCTAGAAAGTATTATTGCTTTAATTGGCATGGGCTGCATTTTAGCGATAGCGGGTGTAATAGCAGTTAGTTATTCTCTTCCTCATTTATTTTCGAGCATTTTTAATTTACCCCCTGATGTTGTACTTAATGGTTACGTATTTCAAAAGCTACAAGAGTGGTCACGTTTTCTACCTTATGTTTTTGGTTTAATACTGGGCTTATTTATTGGTATGGAAATACCGCTTATAGCGCGTATTCGTCAGCATGTTTATGGTCGTTTTTTAGAAAACAACGCAGGGACTATTTATGGTGCCGATTATATTGGTGCTGGTATTGGTGCAGCCATTTGGGTAACGATCATGCTATCAATGCCTATAATGCAAGCTGCAGCGTGGACGGCGTTATTTAATATCATTGCGGGGCTTGCCTTTTTATGGCGCTACCATGCTCATGTGCGCTTTGCTAAGGCACTTTTAGTTTGCCATATAGTGCTGTTGGCATTATTTGGCTTTATTTTAGTATTTGGTAGTAGCTGGATGAACAATCTAAGTAATGTTTTATACAAAGATAAAGTAATTTACTCACAAGCCACTAAATACCAACACGTAGTATTAACTGAGCGCTTAAGCAAAAACCAACCTCAGCCAATTACCGATTTATATTTAAATGGGCGTTTACAGTTCTCAAGTATTGATGAGCAAATATATCATTCAATGCTGGTTTACCCTGCAATGCTTGCCTCTAACAGACACGACCGTGTATTAATAATTGGTGGTGGTGACGGGCTTGCACTTAGAGATGTTTTAAAATGGCCTGTGAGTGAAGTAACGCTAATAGATTTAGACGCGCAACTACTCAATTTATTCGGTCATAAAGATGGTGACTTTACGCCGCCAGAGCACATCAATAA
This sequence comes from Pseudoalteromonas sp. APC 3691, assembly GCF_030408135.1. Classification (NCBI taxonomy): domain Bacteria; kingdom Pseudomonadati; phylum Pseudomonadota; class Gammaproteobacteria; order Alteromonadales; family Pseudoalteromonadaceae; genus Pseudoalteromonas; species Pseudoalteromonas sp. APC 3691. The sequence continues at coordinate 3,712 of NZ_JASDCB010000017.1, forward strand.
GCGATTACTACAGTTAAACAATAAATCGATGCATGACTCGCGAGCCAATATAATTGTGGGTGATGCATTTTTAGAAGTAGAAAAGCTACTTGACCAATCTAAGCAGTTCGACACTATTTTAATTGATTTACCTGACCCTAACCATCCTGATCTAAATAAAATGTACAGTGACTACTTTTATAATCATGTACGCCAGTTATTAGCACCCGATGGCGCAATGGCGGTTCAATCAACCTCACCTTATCACGCTAAAAAAGCGTTTTTAAGTATAGGCAAAACGGTTAAAGCTGCAGGGTTTGGGTATGTTGAGCAATATCAGCAAAACATACCTTCGTTTGGGCAGTGGGGCTGGACTATAGCCACTAAAATGGGGCAGTCCGCCAGTGGTCGAATTAATGATGCGACGGCTATGCCTGTGCCATCAAGGTGGATTAGTAAAGAATATTTATTGGCAAGTTTTGTATTTCCTAACCACTACTTTGAGAAAATTAAAAGTATTGAGGTCAATAGGTTAGGGTCTGGTCAGTTGTATGATTACTACCGAACTGCATGGCAAATAGAAAGCGAATTATATAAAAACTAATAAAACATGGTTGACATAATATGTCGACCGTGAGAATCTTAACTCAGACATAATATGTCAAACGACAAAAGGCAGAGACATGGAATTAAATGAACTTTCAATAAAATTAGCTTCTTTTGAAACTGAAGGCGCTAACTTTGAGTCTTTCTTGATTGCCAACCCTGGCGAGCAAGATGTTTTACAAGTCATTGTTGATGGAAATGATGAACTTCCAATTTTTGTTACACAAACACAAGAGCAGCTTTTATGTATTAGCTACTTGTTTGACGAAGATGAAGTTAAGAGTGAATTACGCAACGAGTTAAACGAAACATTACTACGTTTAAACGTGCCAATTCCACTGAGTGCATTTGCTAAAATCGATAACAAATACGCGATTTTTGGTGCACTGTCGGTAAATTCATCATTAGATGACGTTACCCACGAACTAGTGACATTAGCCGATAACGCTATCGATGCACTAGAAGCCGTGACCTTGTATTTAAACGATTAATAGCCAGTTAGTGGAGTTAAGATTATGAGTATTTTAAAAAAATTATTTACAGCAGTACGTGGCGGCGCTCGTGAAGCAGGTGAAGCAATTGTAGACAAAAATGGCATCCGTATTTTTGAGCAAGAAATTGCAGACGCGCAAAATGCACTTCACCGCGCTAAAAAAAGCCTTACAGAAGTAATGGCCAAAGAAATGCAAACTAAGCGTAAAATTAGCGCTGTAGATGCATCAATCGCGGAACACGAAGCGTATGCAGGCCAAGCGCTTGAAAAGGGTAACGAAGCGTTAGCATTAGAAATTGCAGAAAAAATTGGTGACTTTGAAGCTGAAAAAGCCGAAAACGAGCAAGTATTATCTGGCTTTAGTAACCATATTGTTGCGCTTAAGCAGCAAGTTAAAGATGCTGAAAAATCAATTAAAGAGAATCAGCGCCAGCTTACAATGGTTAAAACCACTGAAAGCGTACAGCAAGCAACAATGGCTGTTAACAGCACACTTAATACAAACAGCTCGTCTATGACATCGGCTCGTCAATCGCTTGAACGCATTAAACAGCGTCAACAAGATCGTAGCGACCAGCTAGGTGCTGCAAAGCAACTTGAGTCAGACGTAAATGGCGATGACTTAAAAGCAAAAATGGCTCAAGCAGGCATTGGCGACACAAGTCCAAAAAGTGCTGATATTTTAGCTCGCATCAAAGCGAAGCAAAATAGCTAACCATTACGTTTATACTTTAAAAAGGTAACCGAGTTTTGCTCAGTTACCTTTTTTGCTTAGAAGGCAGCCTTCCTATGTTTAATTTTTTCAAATCTAAAAAAGAGCCAGAGCGTCAGCTTAATCATCCGAGCGAGCTTAAAAAAGGCGACATGTTTAGCGTTATCGACTCATTTGCTTATCCGGCATGGTTAAAAGGTGAAACGCTACGTGTTACTGATATTCAGACTTACCAATATCAGCACAGCAGCGATACTGAATTTGTACTTGAGACAAATAGCGGCCAAGTTGTATTTTTACAAATTGAGCAAGATGACGGCGAAGAGTGGGCTAACTTTTCTATTAAAATTCAGCGAAACGAAGTTGAAGAGATATTTGGCCTTGATGAGTTTGCGCGTATTTTTGATGAAGAGTCGTTAACCCACATTACAGTGCAAAATACACCAGAGCGCTTTATGCAGTTTTTAGCTAAAAGCTATCAACAAAGCGAGTCGCCTTATGTGTGTTATTTCCATAATAAAGATTACCGCAACCAAACTTTGCCTCGTTATGAGCAAGAAGGTGGTGAGCCATGTGAAATGATTTGTTTAGCATCAGATAATGAAGGCTTTGGTTTAAATATCGAAATTTGGGATGGCGGCGAAACCGAAGTATCGCTAACGCTCATGCGTCCAATGTCTGATATTGTAGACTTGTTTCCCGGAGATGCTAAGTGAGTGATGCTAAAGACAAGTGGTTGCGTCAGGAACAAGCTGTACGTGCCACACAAATGGCATTTGATCTAAGCAGCGAAGTTCAAAAGCTGATAAAAAAGCAAGCTATTGACCAAGAGTTAACGCCGTCAGATATGATCCGTAAAATACTTGGCTTAGATGTAAAATCTAAAAAAACGCGTCAACGTTTATCGTTTAATTTAAATGATGATGAGATTGCGCAACTAGCCAGTCGCTTTGATGTCCCAAGTGATGATAAGCGAGCCGTAAAACAACAAGTAGCTGACTTACTAATTGCTCACACTAAAAAAACTAAGTAGTTGCACTAGATTATTATGAATATTACTCTAATTGCTTATCTACTTATTTTTGCGTTGTTTGGTACTGCGGCGAGTTATTTTGTACGTTTTATTTATGCATATTGGGTGCTTAAAACAATGCCCATGAAATACATTATAAAAGCGGGTATTTGCGTGGTGCTGGTGGTTGTAATTTCAGCGTTAATTCCGTATTTAAGTTAACGCTGAGATTAAATTATACGCGACCGTTTTTATTTTATATCAAACGACTGGCATTGGTGATTAATACACAGCGATTGCACTTCAAGTACAGGAGAACAATCGGTTAAGCCTTGTGCTTTATTTTGTATTTTTTCTTGTTTTGTTATTTGTTGAGCAAGCTGTTCTGCTTCTTCTTGAGATGTGTTCAGCGTTGAATAAACAGCATACTTACTCGGTCCGCCGCATGCGCGGGCGCCCACTTCAAGTACTTTACACTGAAAGCTTGCGGTGCAGCTGTTATTACTCACCATGTTACTAAGATCATAGTTTAAGTCAGACAAGTTTTTACTTTGCTCATTTGACGTCACAGTACTAGCACAACCACTTAGTAATAAAATGCTGCTAGCAATGCTTAAAATTGATAGTTTAATTGCCGATGGTAAACAACTCATAACGTTATCCTTAAAATGCACTTACCGCTGAACCTTCAAGTTTAACACATTTATTTTCAACACACTGCGTGCTTGGCGTTGTTAAATGCTGACAAATGCTCATCATCCCTTTTTGTGAATTATAGTTACTTTCAAGCTTAGTAATTTTATCGCTAAGGGCTGCTACTTGTTTTTCAGACGCTGATTTTGTTGAGTACACAATAAAGCTGCTTGGCCCACCACATGCGCGACTGCCTACTGCACTTATTCTGCATTGAGTGCTGGTATCACATTGCGTATCTGTAATTAGCGTATTTAATTCGGCTTTAGCTGTTTTTATATCGTCTATTGAAACGTTTTTTAAATCGTTTATTGAAACGCTTTCAGCAATTACATTATTTTTTGTATTTTCTTGTAATTGAGTGTTTTCTTTTAGCTTTTGCAGCTCTTGCTTTGGCGCTTCAGCTTCTGAGGTGATTGTTACTTGCTGCGTTTCAGTTGGCGTTTTATCTAAGCATGCAGTTAAACAAAGTGGTAAAAGTATGGCTAACAATGGGGTACGCATAACAAACCTTGATAGTGATGAAATATTCATCACTATCATACACGGTGCATTTTTTACGGCAATAAAAACTATATTATCAAGTAATTAAAGCCGTGAAAAATATCGTTTATTAAAGTCCCCCCTGCGTTAGTTTGGTGGGATTAAGTAGCTTTTCGAGTTCACTGCGTGGTAAATCGGTTTCTTGTTCGGCTACATCAATAATAGGGCGGGCTTCCTTATAAGCCTGCTTTGCTATTTTTGCTGCTTTTTCATAACCGATCACCGGATTGAGCGCAGTCACTAAAATTGGATTTTTAGCGAGTGCTTTATCTATATTAGGCTGATTTACTTTAAAGCTGGCAATGGCTTTATCGCCCAATGCTTGTGCGCTATTGGCAAGTAATTCTATGCTTTGCAAAATATTATAAGCAATGACTGGCAGCATAACGTTTAGCTCAAAATTACCCGCTTGGCCTGCTACTGTAATGGTCGCGTCGTTACCGATTACTTGTGCGCTTACCATGGCTGCGGCTTCTGGTATTACCGGATTTACCTTGCCAGGCATAATAGACGAGCCCGGTTGAAGTGCTTCTAGCTCTATTTCGCCTAAGCCCGCAAGTGGTCCTGAGTTCATCCAGCGTAGGTCGTTCGCTATTTTTATTTGTGCTACAGCGAGTACTTTTAATTGCCCCGAAAGCGCTACTATGGCGTCTTGTGAGCCGATGTTATAAAAAAAGTTACTACTAGGCGTAAATCTAATGCCTACATTGGCACTCAGGTTTTCTGCAAATTTGGCTGCAAACTTAGGGTCTGCATTTATTCCTGTTCCAACAGCTGTACCGCCTTGTGCCAGTTCGCATACACGCTCTAAGCTATGTCTAATTCCTGCTGCGGCATGGTTAACTTGTGACTGCCATGCACTTAGTGTTTGATCAAATGTAACAGGCATTGCATCCATTAAATGCGTACGGCCCGTTTTAACTATATGGCCTACTTCAGCTTTTTTCTTTTCTAGGCTTTGCGATAAGTTTTCAAGCGAAGGAAGTAATTCATACACTACGTTTATTGCGCTACTGAGTGCGATAGCAGTAGGGACTACATCGTTAGAACTTTGCCCCATGTTTACATCATCATTAGGGTGAATGCTTTCACTGCCTAATCGGCTAGCAAGCGTTGCAATAACTTCGTTGGCATTCATATTTGAGCTTGTGCCCGAACCAGTTTGAAAAATATCAACGGGGAAATGCTCAACATGCTCGCCATCAATAATACTTTGACAAGCTTGCTCAATAGCATTTGCTTTGTCTTTACTTAAATGGCTAAGCTCGCAGTTACTTTGCGCAGCAGCTTGTTTTATATAAGCCAGTGCAGTGATAAATTGCTTTGGCATAGATAAGCCACTAATGGCAAAGTTATTAACCGCTCGCTGTGTTTGCGCTTGATAGAGTGCATCAGTAGGTACTTTTAGCTCGCCCATGCTGTCTGATTCTGTTCTAAAGTTGCTCATAAGTGTGCTCCTTAAAAAGGGTTGAATTCGTGACTAAGAATACGAGCTTCACGCTCAAGTATTAAAAATTGTGCAGTATTGTTATGCACTTTATAAAACCGTTTTAGTGCTAATAAAGGTTTGTATAACTGCTCTAGACATTGTTTACGAATAGCATTATGTATAAGAGGGTCGCACATTTTGTTTATAATTTCATGGTGTGTGCGTCTAAGGTAAAACTCTTGAAGCAAGGGGTTACGTTGTTGCTCAAATTTTTTGGCGACGTTAAGGGCGGTTTCTATGTAATCGGCAACGAGCATGGGTGCATGTAGGCCAGGTCTTAAGCAATGGCAAGAGAGTTCTTGATGGTAACGATGCTGGGCATAATTTGAATACATAAAAAAACCGACTCAAGTTAACGATAATAGTTATCATTACATTTAATCGGTTTCAGTGTAAACAGTTATTATAAAAATTATTTGCGATACTAATTTGAGTTTTAATTGTAGCCAAGAATAAATATCTGATCTGTTTCATGTTTGGTCATCGCCTGTTGATTGTGTTTAGGGTGCGAAAGTAAATCGATTACTGTAGCTCTCATATCAACGGCGTAACTATGATCGTCGGTGGTTTTTTCGGTTATAGCAATAGCTGCGTCTACAGCTGTATAAGGGGGTATATGCATAATTTTATCCTTTGAAATTTAATATAAGTTAAACCCTTTAGTGGGTTAGCTATATAAAAGCATATTACGTACCAATCATAATGAACCAGCTCAACCATATGATAGTTATGGTGTTTAAAAATTATATTTTTTTCATCACGACAAAATAAGCTAAATTTGCTTTACTGTTGTGCATTAATCTACAATTTTGGTGCACAGTAATGACAAAGCCATTTTCACAAGCCTGTGAAAACAATAAAAAACCTATTTTAGAGCAATTAAAAGTTGTATTAAAAAATACTAAAACAGTACTCGAAGTCGGTTCAGGAACCGGCCAGCATAGTGTTTTTTTTGCAGAGCAATTACCACATTTACAGTGGCATACAAGTGATCGCGCTATAAACCACGAAGGGATTAACTTATGGCACCGCGAAGCTAATTTAACTAATTTACATGCACCACTTGAGCTTGATTTAAATAATGAATGGCCAGTAGATAAGGTTGACGCTATTTATACTGCAAACACATTTCATATTGTGAGTTGGCAATTAGTTGAACGTTTTTTTGACGGTGTTAAACGTCACTTAAATAGCGACGGTATATTGTGTATTTATGGGCCATTCAAATACCAAGGTGAATTTACCAGCCCAAGTAATGATGACTTTAGTGCTTTTTTAACAGAGCGCGATCCGTCAAGTGGAATAAGAGATTTTGAAGCAGTTGAACAACTAGCTAAGCAAGTAGGGCTTACGCTTATTAGCGATACAGCCATGCCTGCAAATAATCAGTTACTCGTTTTTAAACGGCAATAATGAGCTACATTGCTCTTTATATATATCAATAAGGCCGCGTTCACGCTTTAAGTAGTCGCTTATTGCATTACTAAAGTCGCCATCAACAATATGGTGAGCAGAGTAGGTAAGTACGGGTTCAAATCCGCGTGCTATTTTGTGCTCACCTTGTGCACCCGAATGAAAACAGTTGAGTTTATGCTTTATTGCAAACTCAATACCTTGGTAATAACACAATTCAAAGTGCAGCGAATCTACTTCCTCACTTGCTCCCCAGTAGCGCCCATAAAGCGTGTTTTTACCTACTAAACTAAGTGTTGCAGCAATCACGTTATCGTCTTTTTTGGCCAGCATAATAACGAGGCTATTAGCCATTAAGGCATGTAAAAGCGTAAAAAACTCCATATTTAAATAGCCCAAATGACCAGATCGCTTTAAGTAGGTACGCTGATAAAACTCACAAAACAATTGCATTATCTCGGGCGTAATTTGCGTTCCTTGGAGCCATTCAATATCAATATTCTGTTGCGCTATTTTAGCTCGCTCTTTTTTAAGGGATTTACGTTTGCGAGAGCTAAGTATTTGCAAAAAATCGTCAAAGGTTTCAAAACCTTTATTAAACCACTGAAATTGCACGCCTACTCTTAACATGGCGTGTTGCTCAGTTAATGATGTAGCTTGGGCTTGGTCGCAAAAGTTAACATGCCATCCCGACCACCCTTGCTCAGCACTGTGTATGTTTAGTTGCTCTGTAATGTATTGGTACACAACGTTAGGGTTAGCGTGTTCAATAGCAATACGCTTGCCTTCAATGGGGCTAAAGGGAATGCCAGATAGCCATTTTGGATAATACTCTAAGCCGTGTTTTTCGTATGCCTCAGCCCAGGCCCAGTCAAATACGTACTCGCCGTATGAATGACCTTTTAAATACCCGGGTGCAAGTGCAACGAGCGTATCATTTTCAAAAATAGCGAGGTGATGGGGCTGCCAACCACTTTTTTGTGTTACGCATTGGCTTTGTTCAAGGGCATATAAAAAAGCATGTTGAGTAAATGGTTCATCACCAAATAAACGTTGCCACTGCGCCTGATCAATCTCATTAATACTGCTAAACCATTGGTGCGAAAACGTACCCATGACTACTTACCTTGTAGTTGTTTTAAGCTGTTCTACGTTTTTAATAAACGTACTAATTTGCATTTTAAGCTCGGTAAAATGAGGATTATAAGTTAAGCGCTGTAAAGCCGGATAGTGTTTTAAGTTAGCGCTTGTACGCTCTCCTAATTGTGGGTTTTTAGTTGTTTTACATGTTTTATATAGGGACTCGTCATTAATAAAGCTGCCACAATTACGATAGGTTGCGTTAATTCCATAATGTGGATTTTGCGGCGAGTTAACAACCGCAATATGCGATATACCATGAACCGTTTTACATTGAGGCGTTGTGCATTGCGGGTTATTTACTGTGTAGTCACTAGCAAAGTCTGGCGGTAAAATATCAGTGCTTCCATAAAGTACTAAAGTATCGAGCGGCTTATATTTTACTGAATTATCTTTGTGTAATGCACTTAATAACTTTAGAGTGGCCCGTGTATCTATTGTTGTATCAATATCGCTAAGCACACTAAAAATAGGTAATTTAAGTGGAGGGCGTTTGCTTAAACTACTTACGCTTGCAAGTGACATTGCATCGTATGATGCTGCCGCTGCATTTAAAGGAAATGATTCATACTTAGCGAAGTCTACATCGGCGTCTTTATCAATCCAATTAACAAAGGGTATGGCATCAATCCACTTTGCTATCCAGCCGTACTTATTATGTGGCTCAGAGCCGGGCGAATAAAGCATAAGCGCTTTAATTTTAGGTGAAACAGTGTGCTTAGTTGCGTAATCAATAAGTAACGCTGCACCGGTAGAGTAACCTGCGAGTATCACCTCATCAAAGTCTTGCACCGAGCGTTCAATACCGTATTTTATTGCTTGTTGCCATTGGTTAACGTCTACATTGAGTAACGCACTTGCGGCGCTACCATGTCCTGGTAATAAAATAGTACGCACAGTATAGCCTTGCTGATAATACACTTGTGCTAAATCGTGATACGTAAAGGGGGAGTCAGTTAGTCCGTGGATTAATAGCGCAACTTTATTGCTGTTTGGATGCGTAAGCTCAAAAGGGGCAATAATACCTGCAATAGTAGGGTCAGGTTTTCGCTTACCTTGTGTTACTAACTGCTGATACGTTTGTGTAATAATAGGGCATGGCATATTTGAACGTGGATTGGCTTTATTTATATGTTTATATGCAAAATCTAAGTAATCGTTAAATGGTAAAAGGGCGTGGTAATTAAAGCGCTGGTGGTTGTGCTCTTTTTCAAAGCGTAATAAGCCTTGTTGCTTACTTTTTGTTATAAATTTAAAGTCGCTTGCCTGCGATATACAGTTTTGAGCGACGGTAATATGCGAAAAAATACTTAAAACAAAACCAAAAGCTACTCTTAAAACTATTCTTAAAATTAAATCACTATTATTCATTAACTACTGCATATTGGGCAAGACACTCAGTTAGCTTAATGAGTTCAAGCGGTTTTGCAAGATGTTGGTTAAATCCAACGGCTTGTGCATGTGCTTTATCCTCTGGCATAACGTCGGCAGTTAAAGCAATAATCGGGAGTTCTTGTTCGGTTTTAAACTGGCGGATTAGGGCCGTTGCCCTATAGCCATCCATTACAGGCATTTGGCAATCCATAAGCACTAAGTCAAAATGCTGCTTTTTAACTATATCAACGGCTAGTTCGCCATTTTCTACTATATACGGCACAATCCCCAGCGAGCCAAGCATCGCTTTAATAACCATTTGATTCACTGGGTTGTCTTCTGCGACCAAAATGTCTAGCGAAGTAATATTAGTATTATCAAATGTAATAACATGTTCTTTTTTAGGCTCTGTTGTTTCTAATTGCATTGAAAATGTAAACGTAGAGCCTTTATCTATTTCACTTTCAAGTGCTATTTCTCCCCCCATTAATTGGCTTAGCTCTTTTGCTATTGTTAAGCCCAGCCCTGTACCACCAAATTGCCTAGAGGTAGAGCTATCAGCTTGGGTAAATGCATTAAATAATTTTTTATGTTGGCTTGGCTTTATACCTATTCCGGTATCCCTAATGGTTATAACAAGCTGTACTTTATTGGCGGCAGTAAACTCTGTTTCTATGTTTAAAGTAACGCTGCCTTGGCTTGTAAATTTAATCGCGTTACTACATAAATTAAGTAATATCTGCTCAATTCGCATCGGATCACCAATAAACCAGGTATCTAAAGGTAGCTTTGAGTTAACTTGCCATTTAATACCTTTGTTAACAGCGCTTTGTTCAAACATATTGTTTATGCGTGTTATTAAGGCACCTAGGTCGAATGCAATAGATTCAATAACTAACTTTTGGGATTCTATTTTTGATATATCAAGAATGTCATTAATTAAGTTTAATAAACTTTTAGATGATGAGTTTATTTTATCTAAATAGCCAATGAGTGTAGTTGCAGTGTCTGTTTCGCGAGCAAGTGAAGAAAAACCAATAACGGCATTGAGCGGTGTTCGTATTTCGTGGCTCATATTAGCTAAAAATTGGCTTTTAGCTTGATTAGCTAAATCGGACTGCTGTTTTGCTTGTGCGAGTGAGTGTGTACGCTCTGCAACTTGACGTGTAAGCGCTATTTGTTGCTGATTAAACAGTAGTAAAACCATTAAAATTAAAGAACATACGGCAACTTGAAGTATGAGTAATAATAAAGTTAGCTGACTATTATGTTGTGTTAAAAAGCTTTCTTTAAGGGATAGTTTTACAATCCATTTTTGCCCTGCAAAGTCCACGTCAAACGACATTAAACGGCTGCCTTTGGCTTGCTGAACATCTTGAGAGTAATTACTATAAAACGGCGGTGTGTTTGTATCTTCATATATACCAATCGAAAACATATCAGACTGCTGTTTAGTAATAGCTTGTTCAATAATACTTCGTACTAAAAATACACCTGTGGCATAGCCTTTAATTGTTTCTTTATCGTTACTTTGAGAATACACAGGAGCAAATAATAAATAAGCTGGCTTAGGCTGTTTGGTCTGTACTAGTTGAATTATCTTAGTCCCTACGGGCATATATTTTATAGCAGGGCTAAGCAGGGAATTTTTTCGATCAGGGTTTGAAAATACATTAAAGCCAATAGCTTTTTGATTACCATTAAAAGGAGCTATGTATTTTACTATAACAAGGGGATCGCTAATTTCAAGAGGCTCACCTACTACATCAACATCTAAATGGTAAATGTTTGATATCTCTTGAGCAAAGACGTCTCGTTGATCTTGAGGTATTTTTGCATTCCACGATAAAGCGTGAATAAACGCATGCTGGGTTAGTAATTGGCTAGCATAAGAATAAAAATCTTGTTGGCTTAATGTTGAAGATGATTGAACCTGACTTGCTAGGCTCTGCACTGCAATAATACTGCGATTTGTATATCTATAAAGGCTATTTTCTATAACGTGTACTTCACGTTCGGCGATTTTAATTGTGCTTATACGGTTTTCTTGATCGTATAGCTGTGTTGTAACCGCAACCGACACAAATAAAATAGAACATACTGCAATTGTTGGAAACGCCGATATATTATGTTGGTTAGACTTTTGTGGTAATAAAGAAAGTAAAAACGGAGTTGCAATTATTACTCCTAATGTATCGCCAAGCCACCAGTAAATAACATTCTTCCAATGATTATCAATACTGTAAACTGAGTTAAATTGACTAAGAGCGAACACGCCAAAGTTAGCCGAAATTAAACTGACTAATATTGCTATGACGAGAATAAAGTAAATTATGTTTTTACGCTTTTTAAAGCGTAGTGGGTGGCCAAGCCAAAATTTTAGTAAAGCAGCGCCCACCATTGCCTGTATAACCACACCAAAGGCGATATACATTGCCTCGTTAAATGAGTTACCGACAAGGACTAGCTCATGAGCTGAACTATCAAAAATATTTAAATTAAATGCAATTGCAGCTACAAATAAAGGCGGGATAAAGCGCCACCACCAAATATAACAACCGACCAAAGCTATACCAGCAGGTAACCAAATTGGAATTATTTGCGAATTAAAAGCAAGTTTAGTGAGTGCTATACCCACTAAAAAATATGCTAAAGCAAACATGATGTAAAAAATAATAGAATGATTTTTAGAGTTAAAATTTTTCACATAAGGTCCAAGCAATTATTATTATCGTTTTGAAATATCAGTATAGCTAACAGTAAGTTATTTGGGTTATTTTTATAATGGTAACTGTTTTTTGCTAAATGATTGTTTAAGCACAACTGTTGATTCTATATTTGCGATACAACTTAAGCCACCTAGTTGATGTTTTACAAATGTTTCGTAGCTCTCAAGATCATGTGCAATTATTTTTAATAAATAATCATAGCTCCCTGATATTACACAACACTCTAATACATGTGGTAATTTTTCTACATGTTGCTCAAATTGCTCTGCAGCACTTACCGAGTTTTGGCTTAATCGCACAAACGCATATACCAACACATTAAGGTTAAGTGCTTTAGGGTTTATGGCGGCGTGGTAGCCGGTAATAATGTTTTCTTGCTCTAACTTTTTTATACGTCTTAGGCAAGGTGTATCCGATAGGTTAATACTACTGGCCAAGTCTGAAACCGACATACGAGCTTGGCTTTGCAGTGCAACGAGTAATTGCTGATCTTTTTTATCTAACATAGTTGTCGGCTTTTATTAATTATTTTTATATTTGTAGTGATTATTGCTAAGTATTGCAGTTTTTACTAATTTTTTTGGCGTTTTACCCTCATTGAACTCTGTTAGCATTTAACTATAAAAATAATAGAGCACAACAATGAACACACATACCGCTATTTTCGATCACTGGATACGAACAGAGTTTGTCACTTTAAATAGTGAATTAGAGCAGATTTATTGGCAGCAAACCGATAAAGCAAATGTAGAAGGGGTAGGCGAGGCCTTAAAGCAACAATTAGAAAAAAAAGGCAACGCATTAATTAGCAATTTATTAGCCGAGGGCAACACAGATCAAGGCTTTGATAGCGCTTTTGACTTACTCGGTAACGTAGGATTGTTTATGGCAGCGTGTAGGCGCCATGAAATTACTGAGCCAAGCAGAGAAACAACCTCTCCACTAATAGAAGCCTCAGCGCTTGCTATGCATATTGGTGCATCAATTGGCGTAACCCCTCGCTTTGCTACCGCCCATTTAACTACTCATAACAAAGCACTTAACGGTATTTATAAACGATTTACTAATTTACCCGATGAAAAGCTATTTATTGATTACAACACCCAAGGTATTTTGGCCTATAAACGAGCAAGTGATGCTTTATTAAAAATACTGCCGTTAGGCATTTCACACCCCTTGTGTGGTGAGTTATTAAAAGTAGCTAAACAAGCGCTTATAGATGTTATTGAATCAAATAATGCACTTTATTCTGAGCTCGATACAGATCGCTTTTTTAACTGCGTTCGCCCTTATTATAAACCGTATCGTGTAGGTAAAGAGGTTTACAGAGGTGCAAATGCTGGTGACTTTGCAGGTATTAACGTGATTGATATGTTACTAGGCCTTTGTAGCGCAAACGAGCCTAGTTACTCGCAAATGCTGGTGGATAAGTTTTTATATATGATGCCAGAGGATCAGCAAATACTACGAGAGGCCATGCGTATGCAAAGCTTTATGGATGACTTTTTACAAGCAGAGCAATATAAAAATACAGGTTGGTTTAAAAACCACGCAAATTTATTTATCCAAGTGTGTAAATTACATGGTGACACCGCGGTCGGTCATCATAATCAACTGGTTGAAAAGTTTATTGCTCAGCCTTCAAAAAATATGCAACAGCAGTATATGAGTAAGGTAACAGCAAGTGGTCCGCCGCTTCATGTATTGCTTGATTCGCTCGAAAAACTAAGAGATAGGCGAGCCAGCGCAAAACGCGACGATATAAAAACACGTTTTGACGATCTAAATACACTTAAAAAATGGATTAAATAGCATGCTTAAAAACGATTTTTGTATGGCCGATGGCTGTTATTTATTAAACCACTCGGTAGGGCGTCCTCTTAAAAATACACAGCAATATTTAGCACAGCACTATTTTTTACCATGGGAGAGCTCAAGTAAAGAACCTTGGCAGCAATGGCTTCCCGCAGTTGAGCAATTTACTAGCGCACTTAGTAAGTTATTTAATGCGCCTAGTTCGCAGTTTTGTCCTCAAGTTAATTTATCAAGTGGCTTAACAAAGTTGCTTATGTCGCACCCTCGATTACAGCAAAAAAATTGTAAAGTGCTTATGGCGCAAAGTGATTTTCCGAGCATGGGCTTTGCAATGCAAAAAGCATTACCAGAGTGCGCACAAATTATGTTTATACCAGAGCACGAAAACCTAACTGATATTAATGTTTGGCAGCGTTATATAACTTGTGATATCGACTTGGTTTTTATAAGCCATGTGTATTCAAATACAGGAGTACAGGCGCCTGTATACGATATTGTAGCTATAAGTAAATTAACCAATAGTTTATCAATAGTTGATGTTGCTCAGTCAGCGGGTGTTATACCGCTTGATTTAAGCGTACTTGATGCTGACTTTATGATTGGCTCGAGCGTTAAATGGTTATGTGGTGGCCCAGGTGCAGCTTATTTATGGATTAACAAAAACCAAATAGAGTATTGTAAGCCTAAAGATGTGGGTTGGTTTTCGCATCAAAATCCATTTGAGTTCGATATTAACCACTTTGAATATAACGCTAATGCGCTCAAATTTTGGGGAGGTACTCCCTCCGTAGCGCCTTATATTATTGCCGCAAATAGCATTGCTTACTTTGCAGAGCTAACCGCTCACAAGGTAAGAGATCATAATTTAGCTATGCTTACGCTTATTCATGAGCAACTAGGCAAATATGTTGTATCGCCTATGAGTGATGATAAGTGCAGTGGGACTGTGATTTTGTTTTTTAACAAGCAGCAAGACCATGTACTTACAGCGCTTAATAAAGCGAAAATCAGTGTAGATGCTCGTAAATTTGGGATACGAGTATCGCCACATATTTATAATACTCAAGAAGACGTTGAGCAGTTTATTTCGATAGTAAAACGAGCGCTTAAGGGTTTTGGCTAAGCTGCTGCTTTCTTTGTTTTAATGACTCTATTTTTTGCTGCGTTTGATTAATTGATGCGTCGTAAGCTTGTTTTAACGAATTTGTTTTAGTTGCGATAGCATCAGCAATAGACGAAGCGCCTAAACGATTGGCTTTATCTTGAGTCATGTAATCTATCTGCTGTTTTTTAGCTGCGTATTCTTTTTGGCTTTGTGCAATCGATAGCTCAAGGCGCTTTATTTCACGCTCTATTTGTTGAACTTCTAAGAAGTCATCCACAGAGGTGTCGGTAATACCTTTACCGGGCGTAGAGCTTTTGTATGCTTCAATTACGTTTATATCTTTAAGAGTAATAACTTGTGCATCTTTAGCGCAAGGCGTTTGGCTAAAGGTAGGAACGCCCTTAATTACACACTTATACACTGTTGTACTTTGTGCCAAGGTAAAAAATGGTGCTGCCGCGCAAACTGATAGCAATATGAACCGGATCATAGCTAAACCTAAAGTGGCTAAAGTTGTGTTAATAATGCCCTAAGTTATTACTAGGCACAATTTGTTTAGTTTTTATAATTTTTAGGTACAAAAAAAACACAATTAAGTGGTTTAAATTAAGTATGGTCCAGAGGAAGGGATAGACTTGCTTACATCCATGTAATCAATCGCTGCGCGACGCTTGCAGCAGCCCAAAATGTTCCAGACATTTTGTCGAACCCTGTCGAGGGTTCTCACCCTCCCAATTTAGTATAGGTGTTAAATTTTAGGCACAAAAAAACCACAATTAAGTGGTTTAAATTAAGTATGGTGGAGAGGGAGGGATTCGAACCCTCGATAGAGCTACAAACTCTATACTCCCTTAGCAGGGGAGCTCCTTCGGCCACTCGGACACCTCTCCAACGCATAACCGTTTGTATTGATGGAAGTAAAAAAGCCACCAATTAAAATATGGTGGAGAGATAGGGATTTGAACCCTAGATGGGCTATAAACCCATGCCGGTTTTCAAGACCGGTGCATTCGACCACTCTGCCATCTCTCCGTGACGCAGAATAATACTTAGGTGATACCGCTGTGTAAATAGCAAAATGACTGTTTGCCTAAAAAACGTACGTAAATGAGGTTTTTTTTGTAAATAAGGGGAAATTAAGGCAATTTTTAATAAAATAAATAGGTTGCAGCAAACAAGGGGGAGCTAAATAAGTGACTTCATTTAGTGGTTGAGTGTTCGCTGCACCGAAAAATAATCATGGTTGGGTGATTATTTATATTGAGCTGCGCCGCTAAGTGCTAGTCTTTTACCAATAGTGTTAAGTTTAGCTAACATTCTTGCTTTACGGTTAGTTGGTTTAACTGCTACTTGAGCTGCTGCTGTTTGATTTAATGTGTTAATTGGTTTCATTATTTTGCTCCGGGTTGTATATGTTGAAATCGCGTGCATTTTGCACGTTGTTTGATTAAAAAGACAACGATAAAAATTGAGCCTGACGGATTAGTTAAACTAATCCTTGTTTGTTTTATTAACGTGCGGTTCAGTGTTTTTTATTATCGCTTTTGCATAAATAGTTACAGTGAAGTCGGCTTTATCTGCTTTAATACTGATGCTTGTGAGTGTTTACATTTATTTTTATGCATTTTACACAACCTTTTTTGACTAGTTATTCAGATTAAAAAAATTCAATTAAACTCTTTTTATTCGTTATTAAATACATTGTTGGAAACAAAAAGCTTGTCGCTACTAATAATTATTAAACCAAGTACAAAAAAACAGAGTGAAAAACCACTAATGTGGCTTAAAAGCATCTGTAAAAAACGCAGTTTTTCTTATTGTATGTTTACTACAACGGGAAGCTTTAACGATGACTGCGCTCAAATAAGGTTGCTACTGAGTAAATTTACCAAAGTAGTTGTACTTGGCGGAGACGGTACATTGAGCTTGGCGGTTAATGCGTTAATAGGGAGTAGCTGTACGTTAGCATTATTGCCTTGCGGTACAGGTAATGATTTCTCGAGAGGGTTTAATTGCAAAGAAGATGATTGGCGAAAGGCATTATTTAATACACCGACAGCAATTGATGTAGGAAAAATTAATAGCCGCTATTTTATTAATATTGCAGGGGTAGGGTTTGATGCTCATGTAGTTAAAGCGATTAATGCTAAAGCTAGTTTTTCATCTTTTGATTACAGTTGGACGAGCATTAAAGAGCTATTTTATTATCAAGCTCAGCAGTTACAAGGTACGTTTAATAACGATGCTCGGCAGTATCAAAATTTAATTACTGTATTTGCTAATCATAAGTACTTTGGTGGTGGTCTTGAAATAGCGCCAAAAGCAGATTTAACTGATGGGCTGCTTGAGTGTTATCAAATGCGATCGGGTGGGCTTTTTTATAATCTAATAAGCTTTATGAAGTTGTTTTTTAAGCGCCATCAGCATATAAAAAACCTTAACTACAATCGCTTAAATACAGCTTCTATAAAAACTGAAGGGTTATTGATTGAAGCAGATGGTGAACTGGTAGGTAAAACTCCAGCCGTTATTAGTGTGCATGGGCAGGCTTTACTTTTTCATATGCCAATAAAAAAGCGCCTACAGTAGGGTAGGCGCTTTTGTGTTAGTTGCGTTAATAACGCGTCTAACTGGGGACGGAGCCACTTTTAGCTACTGCTCTATTAGCTAAAAAGGCGTTAATTCGTTTTGTTGGGGTAAGCACAATGGCGTTACCTAATAGCACTAGGCTAAATCCTGCAAAGGTATTTGCGTGCCATTCAAAGCCTTCAAAAAAGCTACTCAGTGTTACTGCCACTAATGGGAATAAAACAATAACGTAGCTGGCTTTTTCAGGGCCTATATTTCTTAGTAGAGCAAAATAGCAACCAAAAGCAATTACAGTGCCAAATATTGATAGATAAAGTAGTGATAACCAGTAACTTGGTGGAGCATTCAAACTAAATTGCACATCGTTCATTAATACATATAAAGCTAAACCTATAGCGCTGTATAGCATGCCCCATGCATTGCCTTGCAATACACCAATTTGTTTACGAGAATTACGAACGCTTACCATGTTTCCTAATGAAGCCACAAAGGTGCCACCAAGGGCAAGTAGTAACCCGACCAACGCACCATTACTCAAGTCGAACTGCTGTAACTGTGGCCAAAACAGACACGTAATACCTAATACAGCGAGAACAGCACCTGTATAAATTCGTTTTGAGATTGGCTTACCAAAAAATAACCGAGTATTGACTATGTTCATAACCAGCAACATTGAAAAGGCAATAGAGGTCATGGCTGAGGTAAGGTGATTTTGTGCCCAGTAAAGCATTAAATAATTTAATCCAAAATTACAAATAGCTAATAAAACAAAAAAGCCATGATCCAGTAACTTAAATCGCATGTCGGGTTTTTTGTACGCTACATATAACCACATTAAAAGCGCTGCAATAGCAAAGCGATAAAATAACGATAACTCTACCGCAATATCACCTAACTGAAACTCTATGGCTAACCAAGTTGAGCCCCAAATTAAAACGGTTGTAATGTATAGCGCTGCACTTTTCATGGTTAGTCCCCAAAGCCCGATTGAATGGCTATTTTAAGACCTATCTGTATACTTACCATATACAGAAAAGTAAAAATGTAACCTATACAGATTTGGTGTGTGATGATAAGACAAAAAAATAGCCAAGGGCATGAGTTTTTATATCAGCAAGTTATTCAGTTGATTAGAGATATGAGCGCTCAACAAGTTTTACTCCCCGGCGAAAAACTTCCATCACTGCGTAAAATGGCAGATAACTTAAATATAAGTATCCCCACTGTAAAACAGGCTTACCAGTCACTTGAAGATCAAGGGTTGGTAGAGGCGCGTGAAAAATCAGGATATTTTTTAAAAGTCGTTAGCATGGCTCATAATTTACCTAAGCGAGTTAAATTAAGTCGTGAACCTGTTGTGGTAAATAAACAAGCCTTAATAGAGCAGGTGTATAGCGCGATTCATCAAGCTAACGTAGTCCCTTTTGGTATCGCCAACCCAATTGCAGCAGCACCTACCGATAAAGCACTCGCCAGAAACATGCGCCGTGTAATGACAATTGCGGGCAGTAAAGCCATAAATTATGGCCCAACTGATGGGTTTGTACCACTGAAAAAACAATTAGTGCATCGCTATTTAGATTTTGGCATTGGTATTGATATGGACGAGCTTGTGATCACCAATGGTGCGCAAGAGGCTATGGCTATTGCGCTTAAGTGCGTGACAAAGCCAGGCGATGTAGTGGCTATTGAGACTCCTTGTTATCACGGAATTATAGAGCTAATAGAAAGCTTGGGACTTAAAGCGCTCGAAATACCACTGTGTCCAGATAATGGCATTTGGTTAAGCGATTTGGAGCGAGCTTTAAATGACCATGACATAAAAGCGTGTTTATTCTCGACAGCAATTAGCAACCCTGTAGGCAGCTTTATGCCAGATACAAACAGGCAGAAGCTGGTGGAGTTACTCGAAAGCCTCGACGTAGTGCTTATTGAAGATGACGTATACGGCGATTTATATTTTACGGCGAAACGAGGCACACCTGCTTTAGCGTATTCTAAAAAAGGATTAGTGATCAGTTGCTCATCTTTTTCTAAAACGGCTGCGCCGAGCTATCGTGTAGGTTGGTTAGTTGCCGGTAAATTTGCAACGCAAGCGAGGCGATATAAACGAGCACTAAGTTGCTCCGCTTCGTTAATAAATCAATGGGCGTTATCAGAATTTATTGCCAGCGGCGAGTACGACCGTAACTTAAAGGTACTCAGGCAGCGCCTGCGCGATAACAAAGAGCGTATGCGATGGTGTTTACAACACGTTATGCCAAAAAATACACGTATAAGCGATCCAAAAGGAGGCTGTGTAATGTGGCTAGATTTAGGAAGCGAGTACGATAGTCAAAAATTATTTTTACTTGCTCTTGAGGTTGGTATTAGTATTACCCCTGGGCTTATTTTTTCAGCCTCTAATAAGTATAAAAGCTGCGTAAGGTTAAGTTATGGTGTGCCGTGGAGCGAGCAGATAGAGCAAGCCATTATTACTCTGGGTAAGCTCACTTTATTAGCTAAAAAGTAAGTTTGGGAAACACAAAAAAGCAGCATTTAAGTAAACTTAAGTGCTGCCAAAGGGATGTTAAATAACGTTTGCTGTACTAATTTTGTTTAAAGCTAAATAACTGGTAACCTTTAAGCTCTGGCACTTGCATTACTAATTGCTCTTCTTGTTTTGCAATATCAGCAAAGGTTTCACATAAAGAGTTAGCTCTCTCTTCAAGTGCGCTTGCATGTAGCTCTACTTTTTCTTCTATTTGTGCACCCATATTTTCCATGCGTTGTTCAAAGGCATCCATATCGCCGCCTGAACCAAGTAACTCAGAACCTAA
Organism: Pseudoalteromonas sp. APC 3691; assembly: GCF_030408135.1. NCBI lineage: Bacteria > Pseudomonadati > Pseudomonadota > Gammaproteobacteria > Alteromonadales > Pseudoalteromonadaceae > Pseudoalteromonas > Pseudoalteromonas sp. APC 3691. The sequence continues at coordinate 24,223 of NZ_JASDCB010000017.1, forward strand.
AGCCACTAAAATACTGCCCATTGATTGCATTACTGCTGATTCAACCGCTGTTTCTATCTGCTGCTCAAATTGTTGTTCAAAGTTTTCGCCAAATTGATTAAAACTTTGTTGGCCCATTACAAATGTACCTTGCTGGTAAAATGTGTTTTCTACCTCAATTTTAATGTCGTCCATAAGCTCAGACATATTATCAAGGCCGTCAATATTAAATGCATTGCCTACTTCTTCTAATGCCACACCGGCAATTTTAACCCCCTCTAACGCTATATTAGCTACTTCAGGTAATTGAGTGCGTAAGCTATCAGAGTACTTATTCAGTGCTTCGCGTTGTGAGCTATTAAGCGCTACAAGCTCGCCATTAACGGTTAAGTCACCATGGGAATTAAATTGCATAGTTTTATTATTGGCAGTAAAAATTTCTAATTCGTTTGGTTTAATACGTACATCGTTTTTAAATTCGACGTTACATTCATCATTACTAAATGAAATTGTAGAATCGTTGTCGTTATGAGCCATAGCGGCTGACGTACAAATTAATGCGCTAACTAATAGTAATTTTTTCATGTTTGTTCTCTACTTTTTGTTGATGACGATTAATTAATAACAAGTTTGATGCCAGTTTTGTTTTTCTATAAAAAACAATTGATTAAGTGATTTTCTTTATTTTTTAGCAAGTTAAAATAATTAATAAATAACTATTTTTTAGTCAAATTGGCTAACTAATAAAAATTAATAAATTTTATTTATCGATACGATAAAAAACTCTCACTTTCCTCAATTCAAATTTAGCGCTATTTATTCACATTACTGACATGAAGACTATTTACAGTAGTCACGTGGCTTTATTTTGATGTTAATTTGCAGAGCACTTTGGCATTAAACATTTTTAATTTTACCGACTATTGCGATAATAAAATCCTTGGTTGGTCTCAAACACTTTATGGAGTGGGTTGTGGGTAAGACATTTAGTTACGATGCGCTAGATGACGATTTTGTTGAAGACGAGTACGAAATGCTCGGACGTAATCAACACGATAAGAACAAGCAAAAGGTTAAGAAGAAGTTGGAAGACTACCTTGAGCAAAAACGCTTGCGTAAAAATCTAGGCGAAGACGATTTAAGCGATTACACCGATTAAATTTCACTAGTATAAATAAAATACCAATTAATATTGAGAGTTTAAATGTGCGGTAATGTGTATGTTTAAGTTTCAATAGTATTGGCAATAAAGAGGCCTTGCGCCTCTTTATTACTTTTTAAAGGGTACTTTTAGCCTGTGCTAATGCTTTTTGAATTGTAAGCTCTAGCTTTTCGGGCTTAGTAAAAGGTGCATAGCGTTTAATTGGTGTACCATCTGCGGCAATTAAAAATTTAGTAAAATTCCATTTTATTTTACGTGTTAAAAAACCAGGTAAGGCTGATTTTAAGTGGCGAAATACCGGGTGTGCATGCTTACCATTTACATCTACTTTGGCCGCCATTAAAAAACTAACCCCGTAGTTAATTAAACATCCTTGCTCTATTTGTGTTGCGTTGCCGGGTTCTTGTTTACCAAATTGATTGCACGGAAACCCCAGAATAACTAAACCTTGGCTGGCATACTTATTGTGCAAAGCTTGCAGAGACTCGTATTGATAGGTAAATCCACATTTACTTGCGGTATTAACAATAAGCACAACCTTACCTTCAAAATCACTAAAGTTAATAGGTTGACCCTGCAAGCTTGTTGCGCTTAATTGATGGAATTTGTGCATATTGGCGTCTTTTTTATTATTGTTATCGGTATTTTAACCTGAGTACAGTATTTCATAAAGTATAAAGAGCGCTCTAATTTAAAATCAGAAATAGCCCCATACCGGCAAGCGTTGTGTAATAAATATTATGTGTTTTATAGGCAACAATGATGGCGACTATCGCTGCGCTTAAATAAGGGTTTTGCCAGTCTAAGTTAATGCCATCTTCATTCAAAAACACGATAGGCACCCAAATTGCTGTAAGCACCGCAGGTGCGCTAAAGCTTAAAAATTGCTGCATTTTAGGGCCTACTTTAAACGGTAAAGCACGGTGCAAAAATAAATAACGCGTAAAAAATGTAATGCACGCCATGAGTAAAATAGTCGTCATCATAGCGTTACTTCCTTTTTAGTGGTTAGCCTTGCTGTGCTGTAACCTGCTGCCATTGCCAGCAGCGCTGAGCAAACAAGCCATAACTCAAATCCTGTGCTTTTTAAAAGCGTTGCACTAATGCCTGCTACAATTACCGTAACGAGTGAGGCCAAATTTTTAATGCCCGGAATAACTAACGCTATAAACGTGGCAGCAATGGCAAAGTCGAGCCCTAAATTAGTTAAGTCGGGCAGCATCGTGCCTGCTACAATGCCAATAAACGTCCAAATATTCCATGCAATATAAAAGCTAAAACCAGCGCTCAATGCGTATATTAAACGTGTTTTTGTTCTATACGCTTTTCTATGGTGAGAAAATGCAAACAGCTCGTCGGTTAAAACAAAGCTTACTGGTAAGCGCCAACGCATAGGCTGATCAATGACCTTATGACGCACGGCTAAACCGTATAAAAAATGTCGAGAGCTAATAATAAATGTTGTGAATAAAATTGTAAGCAATGGTGTGTTGCCCGCTATAAGTTCAATTGCAACAAGCTGTGCAGAGCCTGCAAATACTAATAACGACATTGCTTGGGTTTCTAATGCACTAAAGCCATTTTGAATCGCTAAAGAGCCACATAAAATACCCCAAGGAATAACCGCTAAACACAGTGGTAGCATATCTAAAAAGCCTTTTAAAATAGCTTTTTTAACTGGTTGCATGATATTTACTCTCACGGCTTGTAGAATGGCTCATAAGGATACCTTAATATTATGATGTTAAAGTAGTTAACGAATTAGATAATACTGTTTTTTTAAGGATAGGCGCAATGACGACGTTAAAAGTGTGGGATGGGTTTATTAGATGCTTTCATTGGTTTTTGGTTGTAAGTATTGCGGTGCTTTATTTTAGTATTGAAGAGGGCATGATTGAGCTTCACTTTGTCGCTGGTTTTTTTACTTTAGCACTTATAGTAACACGTTTAATATGGGGTGTTATTGGTAGTAAAACCGCGAGATTAAGTGGGTTACTGCACTCTCCTCGTGCTATCTTAAAGGCGCTAAAAACACCAAGCGACTCGTTAGGCCATTCAGCACCCGGCAGCTGTATGGTGATAGTTTTTTTTATATTGATCATAACGCAACTTGTAAGTGGCTTAATGAGCAGTGATGGTATTTTAACTGACGGGCCGCTTGCTCAATATGTGTCTAGCGATACGATTGATTTTGCCAATTGGCTACATGAGCTGAATTTTGACATTTTACTTTATGCTATTGGCTTGCACGTATTGGCTATTATCATTTATAGAATAAAAGGCAAACCGCTAGTTAAGGCGATGATCACAGGCTCAAAAGAGTTAAAAGCGGATGACTCTGAGGCTAAAGTAACTAAAGCGTCTTGGCCTGCGTGGTTAATATTTATATCTTTATTGGTGTTGCTGGTATTTACGTGGGCGAAAGAGCCTTTAACTTATTTGTTTAGTTAAAAACACATTAAACCAATCTTAAAGGGTTGGTTTTTTTTTGGGTTACATTCTTTTGTTTGATTGTTATGCGGGGTCGAATTATAATCGCTGCATTGCTGGCAAACTAGCCGAAAGGTTAGGACGCAAAGTTTCCGGTCTAAGGCTTTTTAAAAGCTATGGTAGCGGGACTACTGCATAACGTGTTGTTATGTATCACTTGCCCTCAGTGTATTTTTTGTGTATCCATAGTCTATGGATAAGATTTTGTAACTCTTAAGGTGTTGCCGTGTTTATGCATACGTCGTTGGCCTGTGGAAAGTGGTCAATAATAGGTTGCTTAAATCATCATACCCAATTATTTATTGGTGATGTGGTGAGTGTAACCTTTTACGACATGCAAGGAGAGCTGGTTAGTTTATCATTTGATTACAAGATCACCTCGCTTGAGCAAGGTGAGCCTCACGCATGGCCACGTTTAGTTGCCGAGCATATTAATGTGCATGTACCTCTTGTTAGCGCAGGTAAAATGACCGAACAGGGTTTAATTGTAGCCTATAGAAATAATGAAATTTTTGCTTTGCAAAGCAGTGGTATATGTAAAGCACACGTCGACTTTCATTGTATTGCAAAATGCGATGAGCGTGTTGTTAAGAACCTTGATACTTATGATTACGTGTACCCTGAAAATTGTGAAAACTATAATGCGGGTACAAAGGTATTGCAGCCAAAAACTGGGCATGTATATCAATGCAGGCCTTGGCCATTTAATGAGTTTTGCCGCACGAATGACGATAATAAGTCTATGTTCGAACCCGGTGTAGGGCAAAGCTGGGCTATGGCTTGGCAGCAAATATAAAGCTTAAATTATCTTCCCAAAGGTATAGCGGTTTTAGTAATGAAGCGTTTACCGTTTTAGCCCATCCAACTATTGGATGGGCTTTTTTATTTTTATGATAAACTGCAAATCACATTATTTTTTTAATTGGTTTTGTTGTGTCTCGTCCTGTCTACTCTTTAAGTTTATTACCTAATTTCCCGATTGCTAAACAGCAAGCCCATACATTAAGTACTCATAATAAGATACGTACCGATAATTACTATTGGATGCGTGATGACGATCGCCAGGATGAGCAAGTACTTGCGCATTTACATGCTGAAAATGCGTACTGCGATGAGCAGTTAGCTGCTATGAAGCCACTACAAAATACACTTTTTGAAGAGTTAAAAGCACGCATTGTAAAAGATGATAATTCGGTACCCGTTAAAGACGGGAAATACTGGTATCACTCAGAAGTTCGTGGTGATGATGAATACTCGCGTCACTATAGAAGTACGAGCATAAAGGCCGATAATAAAGAGCTTTTACTCGATGTTAATGTATTAGCTGAAGGATTTGAGTTTTTTGAGCTGGGCGAAGTCGCACTAAGCCCATGCGAGCAGCTTATGGCTTACTCTGAAGATACTGAAGGTCGTCGTATTTATAATGTTCGCTTTAAAAGCTTAGCGACCGGTGAAATGCTACCTGATGTACTTGAAAATACAGAAGGACAAGTTGTTTGGGCTAACGACAATAAAACTGTTTTTTATGTAAAAAAAGATTTAAAAACGCTATTAGGATACCAAGTATTTAGGCATGAGCTTGGCAGCGAGCAAAGCCAAGACGTAATGGTCTACGAAGAGCAAGACAGCAGCTTTTTTATGGGACTTGGTAAAAGCCGCGATGAAAGCTTAATTATTATTGATTTAGCATCGACAGAGACCAATGATACATGGGTGCTTGATGCTAATAAGCCCACTGGCGAATTTAAAGCATTAATGCCGCGTGAAGATGGCCACGAGTTTGACGTAGATAAGCTAGGTGACACATTTTATATTGTGACTAACTGGCAAGCTAAAAACTTTAGATTAATGACGGCAACAAACGAAACAATTGCAGATAAAGCACAATGGGTTGAGCATACAGCTCACAGAGAGAATGTACTGCTTGAAGGTGTAGAGTTATTTAATGACTTTTTAGTATTGAGTGAACGCGAGCAAGGGCAAGCTCGATTTGTAGTTGTTAATAGGCAAGGGGATCGTATGGCACTTGAGTTTGCCGATCCTTGTTATTATGCTGCAATAGCAATGAACCCAGAGCCAGACACACGCACTGTGCGTATTTATTACTCAAGTTTAACAACACCAGGTTCTTTATATGATGTTGGTTTAGCAACTGGCGAAAAAACACTACTTAAACAGCAAAAAGTACTCGGTAGTTTTAATGCCGATGACTATCAGTCTGAGCGATTAATGGTAACTGCTCGCGACGGAGTGAAAGTACCCGTATCAGTTGTTTATCGAAAAGACAGCTTTAAAAAAGAGGGCTCAAATCCGTTATTTCAATACGGTTATGGTGCGTATGGCTATACGATTGATCCAAGTTTTTCAAGCTCATCACTGAGCTTGCTCGATCGTGGTTTTGTTTATGTAATAGCACATGTTCGAGGCTCTGAAATGCTAGGTCGCGAGTGGTACGAACAAGGTAAAAAAGAGCATAAACAAAATAGCTTTAGTGACTTTATTGATGTGACAAAAGCGCTTGTTGCACAAGGCTATTGTGATAGCAGCAAGGTGTTTGCCTCAGGCGGCAGTGCTGGTGGTTTATTAATGGGGGCGGTTGTAAACCAAGCACCAGAGTTATATTGCGGTGTTGGCTGTCATGTACCATTTTTAGACGTATTAACCACGATGCTTGATGAAAGTATTCCGCTCACAACAAATGAATATGATGAATGGGGTAATCCAAATGAGCCTCAGTTTTATGATGTAATTGAAGCTTACTCGCCGTATGACAATATTCGCGCCCAAAACTATCCGAACATACTCGTTACTACCGGTCTTCATGACTCACAAGTGCAGTATTGGGAGCCTATGAAGTGGGTTGCAAAAATGCGTGAACTTAAGACTGATAGTAATATTTTAGTATTTAAAACGGATATGGATGCAGGGCACGGTGGTGCATCAGGTCGCTTTAAAAGTTTAGAGGAAAAAGCACTCGAAATGGCCTTTTTTATTGCTTTATTAAATTAACTGCAAAATCGGAAAATTGTATTATCCTATATATAGAAGTTGATATATGTAAGGCGATATATGTTTGGTGCACATGGTGAATTTCAAATTTGTTCACAGCCCCCTCAGATGTATTTAGAATTGAAAGGGAGCTTTAATAATGAAGGCATTACGCTGTTAACTAATGGAGTTGTTCAGGAGTTGAGCACTCACCCTGAAAATACGATTAAGTTTGTGGTTGTTAATTTAAAAGAGTTTGAGCTGTTAACTTTGGATGGCCTCGATTCATTAGAGGCCTATTTTGCCGGTGTAAAAGAACGAGGCTATCAACGAGTTGATTATATAAACATTAATATCATAGCTAAAAATATGTTTGAAAAAGTATGGAAAAATAGCGATGTAGAAGTTAATTTTTATAAAGATACCGACAGCTATTTATTAGTGCACCCAAATGACAGTTATATAAAACAGAACTGGTAACTAACATGAGTATTATAAACCGCTATTGAAGAGGGCTTATAATACTCTCTAAACAACCTTTATAGCGCCGTGAAAGGTTTAAACACATATCGTTTTTCAGCCTTACTCTATAATCGCCACTGTCAGTAGGCATCAGTTCGCAAATAGCTTGTCTTCTTACCAGCGTTGAGCGATGAATGCGAACAAACCCTTCTGGTTCTAGTTGTTGTTCAATATTTTTCATGGTTTCGCGATGTAGTACCGGCGTATTACCTTGGGTAAAATGCAGCTCTACATAGTTGCCCGCGCCATTTATCCAAATAATATCATTGATATCAATTAGCCTTACCTTACCGACATCTTTAACCACAATGTGTGATGATGGCTTTTCAGCTTGTGTGCTTTGCTGGTATTTGCGTTCGGCCGCACTTGCAATCGGGCAAAGGTGAATCAGCTTATCAAAGCACTTATCAATACGTGATGCAGTTGAATCTAATATTAAAAAATCAACAGCGCCAACTTCAAAGGCAAAACTCGCAAAATGTCCCGATTGGGCAATAATGACTAACTTCAGCTTTTTAGCAAGCTCTGTTAAATGCACTATTTGCATAGGGTCAGCTAGGTTGGTTAGTTCGTAAAACGGTACATTGTATTGATCTGTATCTATTTGATCTAATCTATTTGTTTGAAGAAAAGATTGAGATTCAAAGTGCCGGTGATCTTGCACGCGCTTTGTTAAAAATGTTGCAAACTTAGTGTTACTAACAAAAGTTAATGCATGAAAAGAAGCGATCATTATTTTATATCTCTTGCTGTATATAATAATAAAGACCGTGCTTAGCGGAAAAACTGTTATGAAAAGTACAATATATTTATAAAATAATTGTGACGTACTAATTCATCCCATAAAACCAGCTATTCGTACCAAAGACTACGCCTCATAAATAATGCCCGTAGAGTGTTTAAATAAATCCCCTTACTGTAATCCGCGAAGTAACCATTTAGTTACAAAAATAACAATTCAGGGGAATTATATGACATTAACTAACAAAGGTAGCGCGCGATTATTTAAAAAATCGTCGTTAACAGTTGCGCTAAGCAGCGCGATACTTGCAAGCTTTTCATTTCAAGGTGTTGCAGCAGAAGATGACGAAATAACTAAAATAGAATGCGTACAAGTTACAGGTTCTCGAATTCGTTCAGCTGAGGCAATGTCATCTGCTCCTATTCAAGTTGTAGATAGTGCTGCTATTGATGCATCAGGGTCGTTAAATATTCAAGACTTATTATTAGAGAACCCTGCATTTGGTACACCAGCTATTAGCCGAACTAACTCAAACTTTAATACCGCAAGTGCGGGTGTTGCTACTGTTGATTTACGTAATTTAGGCTCTAACCGCACATTGGTTTTAGTGAATGGTCGTCGTTATGTATCAGGTGTACCAGGTAGCTCTGCTGTCGATTTAAATACTATTCCGAGTCAATTCATCGAACGTGTTGAAATTATGACAGGTGGTGCTTCATCTGTTTATGGTTCTGACGCTGTTGCTGGTGTAGTTAACTTTGTACTAAAAGATGATTTTGAAGGTATTGAATTCGAAGGCCAATATGGTGAATCAAGCGAAGGCGATGATGAATCACGCCAATTTAACTTTACCTCAGGCTTATCAAGCTCAGATGGGAAAGGGCACGCGATGTTCCATCTTGGGTATTCTGATCAAGGTGCTGTTTTTTCACGTGACCGTGACCGCTCGGCAGTAGACCAATTTTCAGGTATCTTCTTTGAAGATGATCCAGTAGCAAACCCAGGTTCTGTATTTGATGCTGTAAGCCCATTTTTATCTTCATTTCCGCCACAGGGTCGCTTTAGCGCTGGGGATGAAACATTTACGTTTAATGATGCAAACACCCTACAAAACTCGTTTAGTACTAACGGTGGCGATGGCGTAGCTGCAAATGGTTTTAACCGAAGTGGCGTACGTACGATAGCGATACCTACAGAACGTTACTTATTTGCCTCAAATGGTAGCTACGAGCTAAGCGACAAGCATAGCTTTTTTTATGAAGGCACTTACGCTGCAACAACAACTGTTTCTGAATTAGAGCCGTTCCCTTTTGCTTCTGATGATATTTATGCAAATGGCCAAGTACCAATTGAATTTAATGTAAACGGTGAAATATTGCGTAACGCATTTGTACCTGATGATATATATAACGCAGCAACCGACACCGATGGTGATGGTATGCGTGATATCTTTTTTGCAAAACGTTTGAGTGACATTGGTAACCGTGGAGCACGAGCAGAGCGTGATACATTCCGTTTAGCGCTTGGTTTTCAAGGTGAAATAGCAGATGGTTGGTTTTACGATACTTACTACGTATATGGTAAAACAAAAGAGCAGCAAGTTTCTGGTGGTTTAGTCAACGTGCAAAGCTTCCGTCAAGGTTTAGAAGCTGTTATTGATAGCCAAGATTTAGATGGTGATGGTATTACTGACGAGGCTATCTGTATCGATGCGACAGCTCGCGGCTTTAACTGTGCGCCTGTAGACATTTATGGTTTTAATTCGTTATCACAAGGTGCTATTGATTTTGTAAGTGCACCTAGCTCTCTTTCAACGTCAGTTGAGCAAGAAATCATTGGTGGTAATATCTCAGGTGATTTATTTGAACTACCAGCGGGTGTTGTAGGCATTGCTGCTGGTTTTGAATACCGCGAAGAATTTTCACGCAGTGAATTTGATGCACTACAGCAAGCCGGTCTTAATGCAGGTAATGCAATCCCAGCAACAGAAGGCTCGTTTGACGTAACAGAGTACTATGTAGAAGCAAACATCCCAGTACTTGATACTGTAACGATGAATGCAGCAGTTCGTTTATCTGATTATTCAACAGTCGGTAACACCGAAAGTTGGAATGTGGGTGTTGATTGGGAAGTAATGGATAGCTTACGTTTACGTGCTACTCGTGCTCGTTCAACGCGTGCTCCAAATATCGATGAACTATTTTCTCCGCCTTCACAAACGTTCCCAAGTGGTTTAAACGATCCATGTTTAGGTGTTACTAATAGTGGCGGTGGTGCTGCTGGTGATGCTTGTCGTACAGATGGTGGTGTTACAACTAATATCGCTACAAATGGTGAGTTCACGCTTAACCAGTCTGACTTACAAGGTATTAGTGGCTTTAACCGTGGCAACCAAGATTTAAAAGAAGAAGTTGGTGACTCTGTAACAGTAGGTTTAGTATTTACACCAGAAAACCTAATTTCAGGACTAGACATTACGCTTGATTACTTTGATATCGAAATTACAGATGCAATAGTATCAACACCTCGTCAGTTTATTCTTGACCAATGTTATGGCGGCGGCGATACAAGCTTTTGTGACTTTGTAACTCGTCGTAGTGCGCCATCAGGTAATAATAGTGCTGGTTCACTAGAGTTTATTGACAGTGGTGTATCTAACAGTGGTGGTTTAGGTACAGAAGGTGTTGATTTAACACTAACGTACTCTGCTGATATTGGTCCTGGTGCGTTTAGAACTCGCCTTGCTTATACTTACCTAATCGATGGTTATAGCATTCCACTTCCAGGCGCTGATAAAGATGAGTTTGCTGGAGAAATTGGTGCATCAGAGCATAAAGCTAACTGGAACTTTGGTTATAAACTTAACGACTTTGATTTTAACTGGAGCTTAACTTACATTGGCGCTGCAGACTTTGATGATCAATTCTTAAGTGGTTTTGGTATTGCTCCAGGTGGAGTAGGGATTGGTTCAGTGACATATCATGATGTTCAAGCAAGTTACCATATCAGCGATTCAACAGAGCTTTACGCTGGTGCGAGTAACTTATTTGATAAAGAGCCACCACGCATTTTATCGGGTGTGAGCGGTTCAAGTACTGGTACTGAAACAGATGCAGGTACGTATGACCCAATTGGTCAATCATTCTACATAGGTTTTAGAAGTAAATTCTAACCAACAATAACGACACTAATATAGTTACTTAATTCGTAACGTTCACAAAGCCTCAGTATTGCTGGGGCTTTTTTATTGGAAAATAATGTAGTAGTAATGCTTATACATTGTTTATCCCAATATATGAGCATTACACCCACTTAAACCCAAAACAACGCCACTGGTAACAGGGGCGTTGTTTAGTATTGGGAGGAGGCTAATATAGTAACCGAATCGCTTGATTATTTAACGATTTATCCCTATTTGTGGCCCTCTTCATTGAGGGCTTTTTTTTGCTGGTTTAGTCTAAGTAAGCCTTTAGCATCCAAACCAGTTTCTCTTGCTCTGAAATGTAATCGCTCATTAGTGAGGCTGTACCTTCATCGTTTGCATCACCAGCTTGGCTTAAAATATCACGCTGCATGTGAATTAATGTACTGTAACCAGCAAGTAGGTTTTCTACGGCTGTAACACCATCACTAATACCTTTAGCTTCTTTAATTTTACTTACTTCAAGGTAATCAGAAAATGCATGTAGTGGTGCGCCATCTAACGTTAAAATACGTTCTGCAACTTCATCTACTTTTAGAAGTAGCAAGTTATAAATTTCTTCAAACTTAACGTGTAGTTCAAAAAAGTTACGGCCTTTAATATTCCAGTGAAAACCACGCGCATTCATGTATTGAATCTGGTAGCTACTCAATAATGTATTGAGTGACTTTATGATGTCTTCGCTTTTTGCGCTGTTTAGACCAATTGCGTTTACATGTGACATAACTTGCTCCTGAATAACCGTTTGTTTGTGAACTTGTGATAAGTATTACTAATTTCGATAAATTAGTAAAATCGTTTAAATGTATCTAGTTAATAGTTTTAACCTATTAGCTGTTTTTGATACCTGTATTCACTTTAGACTATTAATAGAAATGGGACTGATTAATAAAAATACTACCCCTCAAAAATAAATAAAACCCAGAAGTATATAAATCATGATCTAAAACAAACTTTATTCAAGGTAATAACTTAGCTATTTTTTTATTGATGTAGGTCAAAAATCATCCACCCTAACGGCGCATAATAATGTTGTCGAAATAATTAGGAGAGATAACATGCATGCAAAAACAGCGAAACAAAATAAAGCAGAGTTAATCGTGGTAGGAATTGCAGTCATCGCATTTGTGCTTGGGCTAGTCGCGCACTTAGCAGGAGCAAGCTTTGCGAACTCAGATTTTTTTGGTTACATTGCGGCGCCCATTCCGCTGATACTGGCTGTGATATTTTTAATTAGTTATAAAATAGCAGCCAATGCTGAGGGTTAATCTTTCTCGTTTAAGCACTTCAAAATGTAATCGAGTACTTGGCGCGAGTAAATCATACTGGTATGGCTTAAATGAAACACTTTATGTTCGGCCATACCTTTAAGTTTGGTTTCATCTAGTAATACAGTGCCATCTGACTGGCTACCTTTGACTATTAAAGGCATAAGCCCAATAGGTAAATCCCCTGCGATACTATAAAGCTTAGCTTTAAAAGGCCAATTACCATTTTTAGTAAGCAAAAATTCAACACTATTTTTTAAAAATGATTCAAACCCTTTTTGCTTCATTTTTTGCGCTATATGGCTGCCTTTATGTGGAGTACCCAGTGTAATTACCTTCGTAATATTCTGGCTAGCAGGAGAGTTTGCCTCTAGGTAAGCACGTGCAATCAGCCCTCCCATTGAGTGGCATACAAGCGCTGCAGGTTCGTTAGAAATACACTCATCAATTTGTGCAAATATGGTATCGCGGTGAGGGTCGAGCGTATTATAGGTAATGTTTAATACCGTCATACCCGACTCTTCAAGTCGTGAACAAAGTGGGCGCATAACAAAGCCAGACATATACAAGCCATGTAAAACAATAACGTGTTTAACTTTCATATGCTCCCTAATACCAATTTTATTAAAAACATGATCATCCTAGCGTATTAAATAATCCGCTACCTGCGTTAAAAATTATTTAGATAGAACAACTATATGTCATAATTTTCGCCTTGTTATCGACTTATTTATTTGTCGCTATAATAGATAACTAATTTAATGCAATTGGTATAACTACCGTAATTACATTAACTGTAGCGGTTTTATTTCAATATTGGTTGTATCGGTATTTACCCATACTTCACCATCTTGAATGGTAATGGCGAGCTTAATTCCACGATCAACCAAAGCAGCAAGTGCTTGTGTTGCTGCGTAATCAAGGCTAAAAATACTTAGATTTTTAAATTCATACAATTTAGGTTGATGTTTTTGCCACCAAATTGCTTGATTGTTTTCACCATAAGTATATAGCACTACTTTTTTAGATTTATTACAGGCTTTTTTAAGGCGTTTTTCATCTGGTAAGCCAAGCTCAACCCAGAGCTCTATCTCTTCACTATAGCTAACATGCCAAAGTTCAGGCTCATCATCAGCGCTTAATCCTTTAGTAAATTCTAAACCATCACAGCTATTTAGAGCAAAAGCGAGTAAGCGAATCATCAACCGTTGATCGGTCTCTGATGGGTGTTGAGCCAAGGTTAAATTAAAATCTTGATAAACGTGGCGGTCCATATCGCTAAGCGATAACTGCACTTTCATAATGGTGGATTTAAGAGCCATAACAACTAATCTGAAAAAATTTGCGTCAGTATAGCGCAATTAAATGAATTGCCAGTTAAAATAGCGGTTAATTATACGTTAGGAGTTAAAAATGGCTATCCAGTGGTTCCCTGGGCATATGAATAAAGCCCGCAATGAAATTAAAGAAATAATGCCACAAATGGATGTGATCATTGAAGTGCTTGATGCGCGCATTCCCTACAGTAGTGAAAACCCGATGGTGGCAACCTTGCGTGAAGGCAAGCCAGTCATCAAAATTTTAAATAAGGCTGATTTAGCTGATCCTAAAATGACTCAAATTTGGAAAGATTATTTTGAGCAAGAAAACGGTGTTAAAGCGATTTCTTTTGGACATGATAAAGCAGCTGAAGTACACCGTATTAATGAGCTTTGTAAAAAGCTAGTGCCGCATAAAGTGGGCGCCGATAAGCAAATTAAAGCCATGATAATGGGTATTCCTAACGTGGGTAAATCTACGTTAATTAATGTATTGGCTGGACGTATAGTTGCAAAAACAGGTAATGAGCCTGCTGTTACTAAAGCGCAACAACGCATTAAGCTTGAAGACGGTATTATGCTTTACGATACGCCAGGTATGTTGTGGCCAAAAGTAGAAAACGAAAACTCAGGTTATCGCTTAGGCGCTACCGGTGCTATTCGTGATACTGCGCTTGAGTATGAAGAAGTAGCAAGTTACACCGCTGAGTACTTATTGCGTGCTTACCCTGAGCTTTTAAAAGCGCGTTATAAAATTGCCGAACTGCCTGAAAGTGATTGGGAATTTGTTGAAATGGCGGGTAAAAAACGCGGCTGTATCCGTGGTGGTAATCAAATAGACACATACAAAATGTCTGAAATACTAATCAACGAATTGCGCGATGGTATTATTGGCCGTATTACGATGGAAACTCCGCAAATGCGTGAGGAAGAAGAAGTAATGGTTGCTGGTTTACGCGCCGCTGCAGAAGCTAAAAAAGCAGCTAAAGAAGAAGAAAAGCTTCAACGCCGGGCACGAGCACGTAAAAATCGTCGTTAATTAGTTTAATTTAACCAACTAAATTACAGACATAAAAAAAGCCCGTAAGGGCTTTTTTAGTTTCATATCTACCGTCACCGATATGAGCAATGTAGCAAGTAAAATAGTAGGGCGGTTACTCATCATCAACATCAAGGGGCGTTGCGTTCATAACAAGTAACCATAGCTGTTTACGTGCGCCACACGTTGTTTCAGGGTCGAGAAACAAATCAATTCATTCCTTAACAAGTGGTATGCAATCCGTCTTGTTGATATTGATTATCAGTTAGATCTAACTATCTGTCAACATCTAAATGCAAATAATTCTTATTATTGGTGGGTTTGTTTTTTATTCATATATAAATCGGCTAGTTAGCACTGACATTTAATAAAAATACTTACTTTGGTTGAACAATTAAGAATAAAAAATAGATGCTTAATACTTATTAAATAATTTGATATGGATTTTTATTATAAAAGCATTGCTTGTAAAACCTTAGCCCCTAAAGATCAACAGCCTTTAATTTATGGCTAAAAATATTCGTACTTAACTGGATATTTTAAGCCACTAACGCACTTTATTTGCTGTTATACGTAAATTAATCTGCTCCACTAGTACTTTATCCTGCTTGTTTAGACGCCCTACAATGAGTAAGAAGTCACTACCGTTAGTTTTTATTACTTTTATACTTGTGTTATCAAGCTTGGTTTTACCGTACGAGGCTTCTATTTTTTCTATATCTTTAAAGTGACTAAGATCCGATTCAAGCTTACCGTCATCGTTTTTGTAGTAACTAAAAATATAGTTTTCGGTTATTCCGTTACCGTCTTCTCGGTAATCAAATACTGCATCGCTATAAAAATAAAGTATTTCTTCGTTTTCAGGTGTTAGGCGATTACGTTTTAAAAAGTGTACTTGGTAAGGCCATAAACTATCGCCTTTGATAATTGCGGCATTGGGTAAAATATTTACTTCTTGAAGTACGCCTAAAAATAATAGAGGTGCAAACGCAAGCGAGATTAAATACTGTCTAATTCGCCAGTACGAGTTGTAATGTAGGGCTTCTTTACTTGTATCGGTTTGTTCAATGTAACTAACTAGAGGCAACCATAAAAAAGGCATTATACAAATCACTATGGTTGCGTATTCGTCCATTCGATAAGCAAAGGCGCTGGCAAGTACCATTAGCCAGAGTGTTAAGGCAGTCCAGTTAGGCATTACTCTATTTTTGTTCAACTGTTGTTGGCTGTGCTCTGCAAGTGCGAGATACAAAGGGTAATACCATAAAAACGCAAATATACCTCGAGCAATAGGCATAATACTTGAGTTATCGCGTTCTTTAATGGCTTTAAAGTTACGATAACTCCAGTAGTTAACAAATATGCCTAAACTTAAAATACTGTAAATAATAAACTTACTTACAGATACTGCATAAAATGGACTATCTTCAAATTTAACTTTTTTTGCTGACTCTAATCGCCAATCGGCGAAAAAGAATATGAGTACTAAAATATAGCCAGCCAACACATATTTAAGCCAGTTATAACCAAAGCTATCTAGCACATCAGCTGTTGTTTGAGGCGTTTCGCTCGCCTTTGCATATTTTAGAATAGGGTAATGAGTTGCTGATATTAACTTTTTACGCTGTGCTAAATAATCATCTATTTGATCCGCTTTAATATGATCTTGTTTTGCGTAATAGTCATAACTCAGTGTTAAAACGTTATCATTAAATTCAGTAGTTGTTTTTAGATTGAAGTAGTCGTTATCAATTTCTTGTTGATCGCTATCAAATCCCCAACCTTTTTCTGCAAAATGTAGTTTTATTGTGGTGTTAATTATATTGGGGTAGTCAAAGTAAAGTGGGTCGGTGCGATTTACCTGCTTTGGTTCGTAAACGCTATTTTGTATTTCACTCGCATAAAAACTAGCTTCGTAGCCTTCGTCTGTTTTATCCCAAAATTCACTAATTAAATACGATTCTTTGGTTATTAGTTTACCCGTTTGTTCTTGTTCACTAATAGTCATTGCTTCATTGATTGATAAGCCATTTAAAAAACTTTGGTAATACTCGAAGTAAGATTTAGCAACGCTATTTAGACCACTGCTGGCTATATTACTTCTTCGGTTAATTGCTTCAAATTCAGCATAAGTGTACTGGGTTTTAAAACGTGATGGCTCAGATACTTTTTCAGCAATAAAAAAGTTATCCTCTACAGATACATTTGTATGTACAGGCTTTTGCGCCATTGAAGTTAAAGCGGTTTCACCTTTATCAATAATTAGGGCATAGCCATAATCAGGCTGTGCTAAATATTCGAGAGTACCTCGTTGGTAGCTAACCGTAGGATCGAGCCAGTAGCGTTTTCCGTTTTGTTTAAGCGTAACAATTACGTGATTAAATACACTTGCAGAAGGTGGAAGTTCTTTTAAACGTTTGGTTTCCTCTGTATCAACTAGCGCAGGGAAGGCCTCTATATCCATCGCTTTTAATAACGAAATAAGCAGTACTGTTTTATCTTTACAATCGCCGTATCGTAGCGAAAGCGTTTCTGAAGCTGACGTTGGTTGATGCGAGTTAGTGCCCATTTCAAGCCCTAAATATCTAACTTCGTCTTGGCTAAAGCGCAGTGCTGCTGCAATTTTGTCTGATGTTTTTGTGTGTTTTGCTTTTATTTCTTCAGCTACATCCAAAATGCTGTTTGGGGTTTCTATGGCTGATTGATAAAGCGGATATGCCCAGTTAACTACCTGACCCCAATCGTCAAACTCAGAAAAGTAAACTTGTGTATACGGGTCGTACCACGTTGGGGTTTGAGAATTTTGCTCCAGTAAAGGTTCTTCAAAAAGAGTTATAGAATAATCTTTGCCATATTTGTTAAGCGTTTCTTGAATATCTGCTGTGCCGTTTATTGTATTAATATGTAAAGGCGTTTGTTTACCCCAAAGTACACGCATATTTTGTTGCACTACAGGTACCGACCAGTTAAGCGTGCGCCTTGTACTAAATTTATTAGCATATATAGGGTTGCTACCTGTCACTGTGTAGCTGTAATCGAGTATGTCGCCACTGCGCATATCATCAATAATAATATTGAGTGATAAGCTACCATTATAAATACGAGCAGCTAATTCAGATTCCCCTTGTATAACCGTCATTCTCGCGCTACCAAGCTTATCAATACGCTCATTATTTCTGATAATCGTTAAGCTATTTAGTGTGAGCGACTCGTAACTTGGATCAAAATCAAGATTAAGCTGGCTTATATAATCAACACCACTTTGATTTAAAGCCTGCATAACCAAACGCGTATAGCGTTGCTGTTTTTGTTTGCTCGGTATATAGGATTGGTTATCGAGTAACAAATAAAGTGTGCCGTCACGTACCTTGGTTATGTCGGAATGCTTGGGTTGCTCAATAATATGTGTATTAACCCAATTAGCTGGTTTATCTATTTTATATTGCTGCGCAAAAATACTATGAGATAAAAGTAATAAGGTAAGTGCAATTAGCCAAGCACTGAGTCGAAGGAAGTTCCATTTCATTGTGGGGTCTTATAGTTGTTTTTATAAATACTATTGAAGGAATAATGTACCAAATTTAGGCTTTTTTGACAATGAGATGTTAATAGAATCCATCGACATATTTATATCTATAATTATGATAATGAATAAGTTCAGCTCAATTTAGCTTATTATTTATAGGCATGGGTTATAAATACAATGAAAGCATAAAGGTATTTAATTATCTCTAAAAATGGCTTTGCTGTTTGTCTTCTTGCTCGGCACACATTTTACTTTGCAAAATACACTATGCTTATATAAAGCACGCAACCACTGTATTTACTGCTCAGCAAATGGGCGATTTGGTCGGTGTGAGTCGCTCTACAGCACGCCGTTACTTAGAGTATTTGCTTGAATCAGGTAAGTTAACAGCGGATCAAAGTTATGGCAGTATTGGCCGTCCTGAACGTTGCTATAAAATAGCGAAGTAACTTGGTGTATCTGAAACTTAAGTATTAAACGTAATTAATTTCAATGTCTTGCGTTTTTTTTGTTATGTTTGATATTTAATAGATTCTGACGATAAAAAAAATATGTTGAATTGATTGCATTTTAAGCGACTTCTATGGTGATGTTCGCTTTAAGTAATGCTATACTCCCGCCGAATAATTTATCGACTTTATTAAGAGTAAAATTAATGGCAGATTTATCGAAGTACAGAAACATTGGTATTTTCGCGCACGTTGATGCGGGTAAAACCACAACTACTGAGCGTATCCTAAAGCTTACAGGCACTATCCACAAAAGCGGTGAGACACATGATGGTGAATCGACTACCGATTTCATGGAGCAAGAAGCTGAGCGCGGTATTACTATCCAGTCTGCGGCAGTAAGCTGTTTCTGGAAAGATCACCGTTTTAACGTTATCGATACTCCTGGACACGTTGACTTCACCGTTGAAGTTTACCGTTCACTTAAAGTATTAGATGGCGGTGTGGGTGTATTCTGTGGTTCTGGTGGTGTTGAGCCACAATCAGAAACTAACTGGCGCTACGCGAATGAGTCAGGTGTTGCACGTATTATTTTCGTAAATAAATTAGACCGTATGGGTGCTGATTTTTACCGTGTAACAGCGCAAGTACAAAAAGTACTTGGTGCTACTCCACTTATCATGACTTTACCAATCGGTATCGAAGATGAGTTCTGTGGTGTTGTTGATGTTTTAAACAAAAAAGCATACATCTGGGATGAGACAGGTCTTCCAGAAAACTACACTATTGAAGACGTTCCTGCAGACATGGTAGAGAAAACTGATGAATACCATGAAATGCTTATCGAAACTGCTGTAGAGCAAGACGATGACCTAATGGAAGCGTACATGGAAGGTGAAATCCCTTCAATCGAAGACATCAAGCGTTGTATCCGTAAAGGTACTCGTGACCTTGCGTTCTTCCCTACATTCTGTGGTTCTGCATTCAAAAACAAAGGTATGCAACTTGTACTTGACGCAGTAGTAGATTACCTACCTGCCCCTACAGAAGTTGATCCTCAACCTCTTATGGATGAAGAAGGTAACGAAAACGGCGAGCATGCAATCGTATCTGCTGACGAACCTTTCAAAGCGTTAGCATTTAAGATCATGGATGACCGTTTTGGTGCATTAACATTCGTACGTATTTACTCTGGTAAGCTTAACAAGGGTGACACTATCCTTAATGCATTTACTGGTAAAACTGAGCGTGTTGGCCGTATGGTTGAGATGCAAGCAGATGAGCGTAAAGAGCTTAATTCAGCGCAAGCGGGCGATATCATCGCTATCGTTGGTATGAAGAACGTTCAAACTGGTCACACTCTTTGTGATCCTAAGCACCCAGTAACACTTGAGCCAATGGTATTCCCAACTCCAGTAATCTCGATTGCTGTACACCCTAAAGATAAAGGCGGTAATGAGAAAATGGGTGTTGCTATCGGTAAAATGGTTGCAGAAGATCCATCTTTCCAAGTTGAAACTGATGAAGATTCAGGTGAAACTATCCTTAAAGGTATGGGTGAGCTTCACTTAGATATCAAAGTAGATATCCTTAAGCGTACTTACGGTGTAGACCTTATCGTTGGTCAACCACAGGTTGCTTACCGTGAAACTATCACTCGTGAAATCGAAGATAGCTACACGCATAAGAAACAATCTGGTGGTTCTGGTCAATTCGGTAAAATCGATTACCGTATCAAGCCTGGCGAAGTTGGTTCGGGCTTCACGTTTAAATCATCAGTTGTTGGTGGTAACGTACCTAAAGAATTCTGGCCTGCAGTTGAGAAAGGCTTTAAGTCAATGATGGGCGAAGGTGTTCTAGCTGGCTTCCCAGTACTAGACGTTGAAGTAGAACTTTTTGATGGTGGCTTCCACGCAGTGGATTCATCAGCAATCGCGTTCGAAATCGCTGCTAAAGGCGCTTTCCGTCAGTCTATCCCTAAAGCGGGTGCACAACTTCTTGAGCCAATCATGAAAGTTGACGTGTTCACGCCAGAAGATCACGTAGGTGACGTAATCGGTGACCTTAACCGTCGTCGTGGTATGTTAAGCGACCAAGAAGCTGGTTTAACTGGCGTTCGCATTAAAGCAGACGTACCGTTATCAGAAATGTTTGGTTACATCGGTTCACTACGTACAATGACATCAGGTCGTGGTCAGTTCTCTATGGAGTTCTCACACTACGCACCATGTCCACAAAACGTAGCTGACACAGTAATCGCTGCAGAAAAAGAGAAAAAAGCAGCTAAGTAATTAGCACTTTAACTCTTTAAAAAAACCCGCACTTGTTGCGGGTTTTTTATTACCTATAATTTGGTTTTATTTTTTATAGTTTTTTATAACTGCTTTTTATTAATTAGTCCTATATTTTTAATTAATAAAAAGGTACTAGAGCAATTTATTTATATTGTTACAAAGCAGGGATTTGTTATACACGTCTATGCACAGAGCGTTATATCAATAGTGAGGAAATTACTGTTGTATCATTTAGCTCGTTTTTTCTTTTCACTATTTTTAAGTAGAACTGGAGAATGGTAAGGTTTTTCATTTTTATAACTGGCAACTTGATGATGAAACGCAATCAGTTATTTCTAAAATGTACTGTAATAAGTTAGCTAGAAAAATAGAAAATATTAGCGGCAAATGCAGCGCATGATTTTTTAATTTAGATAGAAAAAAGGAGCAATTAATTGCTCCTTTTTTGTTTTTATTTTATAACGCGCTAATTAAACTTTTTTATAGCCTTAGCTTTTAGCGCTTTCATCTTTAGCCTGCGTGGCTTTTTAAAAGATTGTATAGGCATTGATACCATATGCTCTTGTGGCAGTGCCGGAATTGTTTGTGGGTAAGTTCCTTCCTCTGGCACGGAAATCTCTTTTAGATGTACTTTAAGCGCCTCTAGAGTTGAGTCGTTATCAACTTCACTAGGGCAAATAAATATACCTAACTTTCTTAGCTGTACGCCGAGTTTGATACTACTGGTATAACGGATAATTGGAGCACCTAATACTAAGCCTAATAATATAGGTGATAGCCACCAAAAGAATACAGGTGTGAAGTAGTAGGCTGTGCTACCCCATGCTATAGCCACAATAGTAGAGAATAACGTATAACCAAACGCTTCTTTCCACGGAACCATACGACCTTCGCGCGGTTGTGCATCCCACTTCACTTTTTTACCTAAAAATACGCAAAGCACAAAGTAAGCATGAAATACCATCATTAATGGCGCAACAATAATAGCAAATACGGTTTCAATGATTGAACCTAGTATGAGCTTAATTGAACCACCAAAGCGTTTGTTTCTATGTATTAGGGTGACTATTACGCCCATTAATTTAGGCATTAATAAAATAACAATAGTTAAATACAAGAGTGAATCAATAAGATCGGTTTTAGCTATTTGCCATGTAGGAAATAATTGATAAACACGGTTAAAGTACACATCACTATTTAATGCGCGCGTTACTGCATCAATAGTACTTAGCGCTAGCATTGAGAGCCAAATTAGTGATGAAATATAAGCGGTTGCACCTAATAGAAAGTGCAGCTTACTCATTAATTTTAATTTAGATGACGATAGTAAACCTAAGTGCTGAATATTACCCTGTACCCAGCGTCTATCGCGTACAGCATAATCGAGAATATTACTTGGTACTTCTTCGTAGCTGCCTTCAATATCTGATAGTAATAGTACATCCCAACCTGCACTATGAAGTAGTGATGCTTCTACAAAGTCATGACTTAAAATCTCACCGCCAAAGGGTGCGTTACCTTTGAGTGTTGGCAAGCCACAGCACGTTATAAATGCTTCAACTCTAATGATTGCATTATGACCCCAGTAGTTGGCTTTATCTGTTTGCCAAAATGCTGAGCCAGTAGCGAGCATCGGGCTATATAGCACTGATGCAAACTGTAAAAAACGACCAAAAAAGGTATCTTGACGAACAGGTATTGGAATCGTTTGGATCAGGCCTGCTTGTGGGTTGTTTAGCATGCTTGTAGTAAGTTCTAACATACATTTACCGGTCATTACGCTATCTGCATCAAGCACAATCATATGGTCGTAATTACTTCCCCAGCGCTCACAAAAGTCGGTTAGGTTACCTACTTTGCGGTGTTTGTTATCTTCGCGACGACGATAAAAAACATGCTTTGCTGTATCCCCTAAACGTTCGCACAATGCATGCCATGCACTTAGCTCGTTTTTAACTATTTGAGGGTCTTGTGTATCGCTTAATAAATAAAAATCAAAATTATCAAGTTGACCAGTTTCTTTTAACGATTGTAGACTTACTTCAAAGCCCGCGATAACACGGTGGGTATCTTCGTTATAAATAGGCATTACAACGGCGGTTTTCTGAGCGTTAATTGCCTCGTTATTGAACTCAATTGGTTTAATACGTTTTAACGTAAGCGGGTCAATTCGAAATAACTGTAGTACAAAGCCGATTGTGCCACTACAAAAAGCCGTTACAATCCAAGCAAATGTGATTGAGAATAATACTAAAAGAGCATACTCAAGTAGTGTCATACCGTTTGAGCTTAAAATCTCAAACATAATATATATGCCGTAGCCAGATGTGCCAAGTGCCGCAATGGCAAATAGCCATACTCTTAGTGTTTTGAATGGCATTGGAGTGCCCCTACCTTTATTACTTGATGTCATTTGGGTACCAAACATAGCTCCATACCTCGCTAATTTCTTTGTCACGTAGTTTTAACGATAAACGCATATCAACGGGTTGATCGTCCTGTGGTGCAATTTTAAAGGCTACGCGCCATCCTCGTGAATCCGGAAGTTTTTGTACATTCACGTCGGTTACTTCGCCCGTTGTAAGTTGAATGTCGGCATCTAGTTTTAACTGCTCAGACAGATAATTTATTTCTGATCCAGTAAAATCAACAGTAAATTGGCGATGGCTTTTTGGTGGTGGGTTGTCCTCACCTGGTAAAGCGGCGCTGCCAATTCTTGTACGTAGTACACGTGCTTTCTCCTGCTGAGTTAAAACTGAATTAAAGGTCGTCATTTTGTAGCTTAATTTTAATGAATCTCCGGCCTTCATTGGTTTTTCTGGTACCCAGTAACTTACGATATTGTCGTTAGTTTCTGTATCAGTTGGTATTTCTACAAGCTCTACACGACCATTTCCCCACTCACCTTGTGGTTCAATCCATAGGCTAGGGCGGTCGTGGTAATGTGCTTCTGTGTCTAGATAGTTATTAAAGTCTCGATCTCGCTGAGCTAACCCAAAACCTTTTGGGTTGTTGTACGAAAATGAAGTAACGCTGAGTTGTGATGGGTTGTTAAGAGGACGCCATACCCATTTATTATCAGCAGACTGAGTCAATAAGCCATCCGAGTCATGAACTTCAGGGCGATAGTCATCAAAAAATTTGGTGCTGTTTTCGCCGTGATAAAACATACTCGTTAATGGTGCTACACCTAGTTTTTTAATATCTTTACGCGCAAAAATCTGCATATCAACATCAACTAGCATATTCGTTGTAGGGTCGACGCTAAATTTGTACGCACCAGAAATAGATGGACTATCCAACAATGCAAAAATGGTGATTTGTGTTTGTTCTGCCTTTGGTTTAACTAACCAAAACTCTTTGAACATTGGAAATTCTTCACCTGAATTTTCTGCAGTATCAATGGCAAGGCCTCTTGCTGATAAGCCATAAACTTGTTGAGGGCCAACGACTCTAAAATACGATGCTCCCTGAAATACCATTACTTCGTCTTTATACTCGTTAGTATTTAATGGGTAATGTAAGCGAAATCCAGCATGGCCTAGTTGAGTGCCCGCCACACTTTTAGCTATTTCTTCTTGTAGTGGTGCAGCAGTGCCATCGTATTGGTAAAAGTTGGTGCTGAAAGGTAAGCGGCTACGTTTAGAGTCGCTATCAACAGTATTTATTGTTACAGGTGTTTTATATAAAAAACCAGGGTGGAATAATTGCAGCTCGTACAGGCCTTCATCTTTCCACACCGCTTTGTCTTTTTTAAATCGAATTGAACGGTAGTCTTGATAATCAATATTATTTAGTGCTTCAAGCTCGATGTTTTTAGGTGCAACATATTCTTCGCTTGCTAACTTTTTAGCGCGAGCGCTAATTACATCAAATAAGCTACTTTGTGGAATTGCTACATCAACAGTTGCAGCAATCGCTTGGTTGCTATTGCCCCAAGTCGAAAAACTAATAAGTAGACCCAGTAGTGGTGCTGACTTTTTTTGCCATTTAGGCAAGTTTTGGGTTAGTTGTTTCATTCTCATTCCTTTATAAAAACACGACTTATTTTTACGTTTAGGGTAAATATTGATTTTGTTTTGTAAGTATCTTCTAATTTACTTAAAGCAAAATGTGAACCCTTATAAAAGTTCATATTTATCAATAGGAAAACCAATATACGTAACTCATTGAGGTTTTTGTTGTGTAAAATTCACTCAATCTTATGTAGTTGTTACTGATTAATTACTAGAAGACTCACTAATCGTATGAACATATTACGGGGAGTTTAATGAAGCTTGTCTGAATTACATTTGTATAAAATAAAAAAGCCGCAAAAGCGGCTTTTTATATGTTTAGATTTTACTTAATTATTTCTTTTTAAATCGACGCACTATTGATAGTGGTGCTAAAAGAAGTGATAACCATAATAATGAACCTGAATCGTCATCATCAGAGCTCGCTTCAGTGACGTTAATTGTAACCGTTACCGATTCAGATACGTTGTCTACGCTATCTTTCGCTTGCACTGATAGTGCAATTGTACCTTCAGTGTCAAAATCAAGTTCACCGGTTACAATAAGTTGACCTTGTTCATTAACTGTAATTATCTCACTACCCGACACTATAAATTCAACCACTGGCGATACATCCGCATTCGGATCACTGAATTCAAGTGCGCCGATAATTGTGTCAATTGCGCTATTTTCATCAATTGCAAAAACTTGGTCAGCAGCAATTATTGGTGTTTGTTCCTCAGGAGTTAAAATTACCTCAGATTTAATATCAATAATTACAGGATCGTGATCTGATGCGCGGTATGCACTTTCAGAATACAGGCTAGATTGTTGAGCATCACTTTTAAATTCAACGTTGTAATCAAGCGAAATTGGTTCATCAGCATTGATATGCCAATCTTTAGCTGATACTACTTTGCTAAGTAACGATGCACTTGCTACAGCATGGTCAAGGCTACCTGCACGACCAGAGAAGCTATAAGAGTAACCAAGTGTATTGCCATCAAGTTTTGCAACTACATTTTTATATCCTTTGTCTGCAAATGCACGTATTGGATCTTCCATTGCGTAAGCATTCATATCGCCGACTAAAATAGTATCCTCATCGTCAACACCAGTTGGTTTGCTATCAAGCCAATCTGCGAATGCATTAGCACCTTCTGTGCGTATTTCATTCCAACAGCCTTGTCCATCACCTGAATCTGCATTGTTTCCAGAAGCACTACCACAGCTTTTAGATTTAAGGTGTGACACAGCAACAGTAAATACTTCATCAGTTTCTAATGATTTAAAGCTTTGTGCAATTGGAGCACGGTTACTAAAATCAAATGGAGCCTCAGTCGTAATAGCAGCAGCACCTACTTCTTCTACTTTGTTAGCACGATAGATAAGTGCGGTAGTAATTGCATCGGTACCAATTTGATCTACCTTAAAATCAACAAATGCATAGTTGTTAGCACTATCAGCGTCATTTAATGCATCTACTAAGCTTGCAATTGCACTAAATTCGCCAAAACCATCATTTTCAATTTCCATTAAACCAACAACATCGGCCTGGATAGCGCTAATGGCACTTACAATTTTAGCTTCTTGGCGAGTAAATTCAGCTTCTGAATCTGCACCTCGGGCTGTAGGGAACCCTCCGCCTTGGCCATCACCACTAAAGTAATTAAGTACGTTAAAGCTAGCTACACGTAAATCTGCTTCAGCATTAAGTTCAGGCGCATTTTCACGTGCATTTGTTGCAATAAACGAAGGTGCTACAGTTGGGTGGATTCTGTAAAGGCTAAAGCTATAAGCAAGTGCCCCCGTAACCGTATTAACTGTATCGCCAGT
The DNA here is from genome assembly GCF_030408135.1 of Pseudoalteromonas sp. APC 3691. Classification (NCBI taxonomy): domain Bacteria; kingdom Pseudomonadati; phylum Pseudomonadota; class Gammaproteobacteria; order Alteromonadales; family Pseudoalteromonadaceae; genus Pseudoalteromonas; species Pseudoalteromonas sp. APC 3691. The sequence goes on from NZ_JASDCB010000017.1 coordinate 51,034, forward strand.
GCGTAATGTATTTTCTGCTGATAAGCCTGGAGTTGGGTAGGCTGTAGGGTCTAAGTTTTGTACTGTAGAGCCATCATCTAGTAAAATCTTTTTAAGTAGATTTTCTGTTTCAACTGCATTAGCTGCATCTCCAGGTAATGCAACCTGAGTACCTTGATATAAGCGTTCTGTTGCTAATTCAACTTCACCATATCGACCAAGGCCAAAGTTATTAGTCACTACTAATGGTTGCTCTAATGTAACTAACATACCTTCAAAAGCTTCTAAATCAGTTGTATCAGCTAAAGGTAAAGTGATTTTTGTAGCTGCTGCAGCTAAACCAGTGCCACATACGGTAACTTGGCTAACACTGCCGATCTGTGTTGCATCAAAATATTCTTCTACAGTACCTTGTACACGTACATGGTCGCCTACGTTTACGTCAATATCTGCAAAATAAACAAATACACCTTCAGAGGTGAGTGGATTTGCATCTATGTCAGCAGCAAGTGAGCTAACAAAAAAGCCTTTTAATTGATCATCATCTTGGAAGTCTGCGGTTACAATACCTTCAAACTCTACTAAAGTATCGACAAGCGGGCTTCCAGAACTATCGCCTTGTATAGCGTTAATTAGTACTTTCTCTGCGCCACAAACAAGTGGAACAAGTGGTTCTGGCTCAGGATCTGGTTCAGGTGTTGTTCCACCATTACCTGCGTGCGAACCTAATCCATCAAAATCATCTTTTTCAAATTGCACCCATTCTTCGCTTGGGTTAAATACTGCATCTGGTGTTGTTCTCCCTACGGTAATGCTGTCTTTACGACGAAGTGTTTTATCTTGTGTTTGTACTACGCCTTCAGACCAAAAAGAACCGGGATCTACACCGCGCTGTCCAAAGCTATCTACTACGGAACTACCTTGCATTAGGACTAACGCATCATCACCGTTAAAGTTAGCAACACTATGTTCTAAATCGGCTTTTTCTTTTAGTGCATCATTTGAACTTGAATTAACAATAACAAAGGTACTGTTAGCTGCTAAAGTACCAGACAAATCAAGAGTTGATTGAATTGTAGTTTTGCCATTTGCATATAAATTTAATGAGTATTGATCAAGGGTTAGTTCCGACGAGGAGTTATTATAAAGTTCAATCGCTTTATTATTACTGCTTCCTTCAACATATTCAGAAATGATTAGATCAGCGGATGCTGGTGCGCTAAGACTTGCTATAACAAGTGCGAGTGGTGTTATTTTTGTTTTAAACATTTTTATTATCCCCGTGTATTAAATCCCAGAATGGGACACTAGTTTAGAGAATAAATGTGACTAAAATAATACAAAAGTGTAAATGCATGTAAAAAGGCGGTTTGACCGCCTTGTTATAAAATTTACTTTTTAGCGAGGTATTGTGCGGCTTGCTTTGCAAAGTAGGTTAAAATTCCATCAGCCCCAGCACGCTTAAATGCAAGTAAAGACTCCATTATAGTCGCTTCCTCACTTAACCAACCATTATCAATTGCCGCCTTGTGCATTGCATACTCACCGCTTACCTGATAAGCAAAAGTAGGTACACCAAATTCGTCTTTTACACGGCGTACAATATCTAGATAAGGCATGCCAGGCTTAACCATGACCATATCAGCACCCTCTTGTAAGTCTAATGCGACTTCACGTATTGCTTCATCAGAGTTAGCTGGATCCATTTGATAGGTTTTTTTATCGGCGCCTTTTAAGTTACCAGCAGAGCCTACAGCATCTCTAAAAGGTCCATAGTAGCTAGACGCATATTTAGCAGAGTAGGCCATAATACGAGTATGAACAAAGCCATCTGCTTCAAGTGCTTCACGAATTGCAGCAATACGACCATCCATCATATCAGAAGGGGCAACAATGTCGGCACCTGCCTGTGCATGAGAGAGTGCTTGTTTAACTAAAATCTCTGTAGTGACATCGTTAATAACATAGCCTGAATCATCAATGATGCCGTCTTGCCCATGCGTAGTAAATGGATCAAGTGCTACGTCAGTAATTACACCTAACTCAGGAAAGGCTTCTTTTAAAGCTCTAACGGTACGTTGCGCTAAGCCATCATCGTTATATGCTTCTTCGGCAAATAATGATTTTTTATCCGCAGGCGTTACCGGAAAAATAGCAACAGCAGGTACGCCAAGTTCAACAAGTTCTTTTGCCTCAAGTAATAGTAAATCTATCGATAGACGTTCAATACCAGGCATTGATTCAATTGCTTCGCGACGATTTTTACCTTCTAGTACAAATACAGGGTAAATTAAATCGCTTACGCTAAGTTGGTTTTCTGCCATTAAGCGGCGAGAAAAATCGCTGCGGCGCATTCTGCGCATGCGAGTATACGGAAAAAGGTCTAATCCTGATTGGGCCATATTAATATGCTCCTACTGTGGTAATGGAAAAGTGATTACTTGATTACGGCCATGTTGCTTTGCGTAATAAAGCGCTTTGTCGGCGCACTCAGTAAATATTTGAGGATTGCTAACGTCATCAGCAATACAGGTGTATATACCTGCGCTAATTGTAAATTGGATATCGCTATTGGCAACCGTTACAGTGCTTGCTGAGATAGCAGCTCGTATTTTTTCTGCTATATCTTGTGCACCTTCATTGGGGGTATTAGGTAATAACACCACAAATTCTTCACCGCCGTAACGGGCAACTTCATCTAGTGGGCGCTTTAAATGATCTTTTATAAGGTCAGATACCGCTTTAATAACTTGGTCGCCAATGATATGCCCGTACGTATCGTTAATGGCTTTAAATCGGTCTATATCTAACATAACAATGCTAAGCGGTGTTTGTTCTCGACGAGAGCGGCGAAGCTCCATTACGAGTTTTTTATCAAAAAAGCGTCTGTTTTTTATTCCGGTTAAAGCATCTTCGGTATTAAGTAGCTCAAGGGACTGGTTTTTCTCTTCAAGCTCTCTGAGCGTAACTTGCAATTCAAAGGTGCGTTCGTCTACTTGTGATTCTAGCTCTTGGCGTGCTTTTTCTTGTAACTGTAAACGCTCTTTGAGTAGATTATCTTGGGCTATATTTTCAGCAATCAAGGTTTGTTGAGCAATTACTTCTTCATCACGCTGTAAAATAAATAATTTCATAACGCTGTAACATAGACAAAATGTGCAACTAAAAAAGCATGTAAACACAAATGCGAGTGTACTCCTGCTAAATGCGTATAGTCCCATTACAGCAATAGTAAAATAAAGCATCACAACCAAGAAAAAAACCAATACGAGCAATAGTGCTTTATTCGGTTTAGAAGGAGTTATACGTATGCACATAAATGTAGTTGTTATATATAAGACTAAAGCGATTTGGGTCGCGATTAAACAAAATAATGTAACTATGTGGCTTGGGAGTAACCAAATAAATAATAACGAAATGGCTAAAGCGTTAACTACCACTTTTTGAACGGTCAGTAAAAATGATGGCTGTGGATGGCAAATTTGCTTTTGCAAAGGCAAAAACATTAAAGTAATAAACATGAGTAATATAGGGAGCATAACTTGCTGTAACGCGGGTAAATTAGGATGTATATACCTAAGACCAAAACCACAAAAATAGGCTAATACACTGCCTAATATGAGAGCTATAACACCAGCATACACAAAATAATGTTTACGTGAAAAACCATATAAAACTAAGCAGCTCACACCTAAGGAAAATATAAAACCAATCAATAAGCCATAGAGTAGATTAAGTTTACTTTTATGTGCTAAATAAGCTTCTGGTTGCCACAGTGTTAAAGGGACTCGCAAGCCTGAGCTATTCGTCACTCTCATAATAATAATCGTTTCGCTATTTGCAGGGCTAATTAGTTTAACTAATAAAGATTCACTCTTAATCGCACGTTTATCAAGGGGGTATGCATCGCTAATTTGGGTGTGAGAAATTAATTGCGAGTTATGTAACTGATATACTTGAACGTCGTTTAGCAGAGGGTTGTTTAGTGACAACAGTTGTTCGGTATTATAACTAAGCGTGTTTTTTATTTTAAATTTCATCCATACAGAACGCTGCTCAAGACCTAGGTTAAGAGGTTTGTCTGTGTTTTTTTGCCACTGTATATGGCTACTTTGTTGTGCATCTAATAGCGAAGTCGGTTCAAAAGAGTAATACAGGTTATTGATGTTTTGGGAGTTGAAATCGTGTTTTATTATTACCGGGTTTGCGAAAGAGCAAAAAGTGCAAAGGAATACTAATAGGCTTAAAAATGCCTTTGTATAGGCCATTAACAATCTTCTAAACCAAAAACACGGTGAAAGTTTTCTGTAGTTTTACGGGCCACAACTTCTTCATCTATTTGATAAAGTTGTGCAACCGTTTGACAGATATAAGGAAGCAGTGCAGGTTCATTTTTACGTGATTTAGGTTTTGGCTTAACTGTTCGTGGAATTAAAAATGGAGCATCAGTTTCTATTAATAATCGATCTAGAGGAATACTAGGCACTAGCTGTTGTAGCTCTTTACCACGTCTTTCATCACATACCCAACCCGTTATACCAATATAAAGACCTAAATCTAAATAGTGTTTTAGAGCTGGTGAATTACCTGTAAAGCAGTGAAGTACACCGCGAATATTAAATTCTTTTAGAATACTTAGCATGTCGTTACTTGCATCACGTTCATGTAAGTAAACAGGTAAATCTAACTTTTGAGCAAGTACTAACTGGCGTCTAAAAACATCACGTTGTACATCGCGAGGTGAAAAGTCACGGTTATAATCAAGGCCGCACTCACCAATGGCAATAACTTGCTTATTATTTGCAAGGGCGGCTAGTTGTGCTTCGAGTTCACTAGTCGCTGATTTTGCATCATGCGGGTGGACACCCGCCGTAGAGTATTGAAGGTGTTTTATCGCAAGTTCAAGTGATTGCTGACTGCTTTCAATATCGCAGCCTATAATAAGCATGTCTGTAACACCCGCTTCGCTTGCGCGGGTAATTACATCATGATGCTGGTCATCAAATTGATGATTAGTTAAGTTAACTCCAGCATCAACTAACGTATATGACATTATTTAGTACGTTTAACGCGAATAGAGCGGTTTTTACCGTCTTTCTTCAATAGGAAAGAGCTGAATGCACCGCGGCTAATTACAATTGTATCGTCTTCTTTTAAGCGCATGCTGTCAGAGCCAATTTGACGCCATTGTTGACCGTTATCTAGCGAAATAATTAATTCACCATAAGCAGCCTCATCAACTGAAGTAACCATAGCTTTGATTTCAATTTCTTTTTCTACTTGTTCTTCTTTTTTATGTTCTAAACCAAAATCGTCAGTTTTTTCAATTGCTTGCACTGGTGTTGTAGCTGCTGTTTGAGGTACATTGTTAGTCGTTGGTGGTGTGAGCATTTTTGTTACTGATGGCTTAACCAGTGATTTACCTGCAATGGTATTGTCGTAACAAAGTAAGCGGTTAAAATCGTTTTCAATAAAGCTACATGCCTGTAACGCTTGAGTATTAAACTCTGTTTGCGCAGCAAAAGTCGGTGCGCTTAATAAAACCAATAGTGAGAGTAGTTGTTTTTTCATTTTATTCCTCAGATTCTTTTTGTGGTTTAGCGGTATAAAACTTTGCTAAAATTAGACCTAATTCAAACAAAAGTAGCATCGGAAATGCTAATAATGTTTGTGATAACACGTCGGGCGGTGTCAAAAACATCGCTACTACAAAAACACCCACGACAATATAAGGGCGTTTTTCTTTCAAGCTTTTTGTTGTTGTTGCGCCACTCCAGCATAGCAGCATTATTGCCACTGGAATTTCGAAAGCGACACCGAATGCAAAAAATAGTTTTAATACAAATCCTAGATAGCTAGCGATATCGGGTGCTAGAGTCATCATTTCGGGACCTGTACTTGTAAAAAAACCTAATATAATTGGTAGTACTGCAAAGTAGCAAAAAGCGATACCCCCATAAAACAAGACAACGCTTGAGATTAGTATAGGTATTAGCATTTTTTTTTCATTTTGGTACAAGCCAGGAGCTATAAACCCCCAAATTTGATGAAGTATCCATGGAGTAGATAATAAAGCCGCAACAAAAAAAGTAAGCATCATAGGGACTATAAAAGGGTCACTCACATTTATAGCTATCATGGTCGCGCCATTAGGTAAATGAACCACTAATGGTGCAGCTATAAGTTCGTAAATATTATCTTTAAAATAAAACAGCGCGATAAAAAATAATAAAATGCTCAATAGCGCTTTTATCAGTCGATCACGTAACTCAATTAAATGAGATACAAACCCCGATTTTACTTCCTCAGCCATTATTTTTTATACCATGTAGTGAGTTGACCACAAAGTGAGAGATAAATTTCACTTTTTTTCATCAAGTTGTTGGTTATTTGATGTATCAGGTTGTGTTTTTTTGTAGCTGTGAGTAACTGACTCAGCCGCTTTTTGTAGCTCCGTTAATGAACTTTGTAGCTCAGGGCTTAAGTCTTTTAGTTCTTGTTGTTCTGCTTTTTTAAGGTTTTCGTGAAGTTCATGAATACGCAGTTCTTCACTTACTTCGGCTTTTACCGAATTGGCAAGTGATTTAGCGGTTTTAACCCATTTACTCACTGTTCTAATAGCAACAGGTAAGCGCTCAGGGCCGAGCACCACTAAGCCAACAATAAAAACAACAACAAGTTCCCACATCCCCATACTAATTAAACCTTATTGCTATCTTTGTTTTTTTCAGTATTGGTTGAGTCGTCAACGGTGCTTTTTTCTGATTGTTGAATTTGCTCTGATTTTTCTTGCTCACTCGCTGTGTCGTCCGACATTGCTTTTTTGAAGCCTTTAACAGCGCCTCCAATATCACCACCCATACCGCGTAGTTTTTTTGTGCCGAAAAGTAAAACTATGATCGCTAAAACAATTAATAATTGCCAAATACTAATACCACCAAAACCCATGGTTTTCTCCAATATATAAAATGGTTAAATGTATATTTTAAATACTAATTATACGCCCAATAGCGCAAATAGCACTCAGTTTATGCGTTGCGCCATGCTGCAATAAAGCTAATAGCGGATAAGGCTATTGCAATGCTTGCAGCTACTAAATCGTGCTGTAAATAACAAAGTGTTGCCATAATCATTGTAGCACTACCAAATAAACTCAATATTAAAGGTTTATGAGATACCTTTTGTTCTTGAGGTTGATGAGCGTGTGGTGCACGCTTTAAATTTTGGTAAATTAGATCAGGTAGTTCAGGCATTTTTTCAGCCCAAAATGGCAAGTTAGCATACATTTGCTTCAGTACTGATAGCGGTCCAACTTGCTGCTTCACCCAATCTTCTAAAAAGGGTTTGGCTGTTTTCCATAAGTCGAGTTGCGGGTAAAGCTGACGCCCTAATCCTTCAACGTATAATAAGGTTTTTTGTAGCAATACTAATTGCGGTTGTACCTGCATGTTAAAACGACGTGCAGTATTAAATAGATTTACGAGCACGTGACCAAATGAAATTTCAGCCAAAGGTTTATTAAATATAGGCTCACAAACTGTGCGAATTGCAAATTCAAATTCTTCAATGCTAGTATCTGGTGGCACCCAACCAGAATCTACGTGTAGCTGTGCAACTTGGCGATAATCACGATTAAAAAAGGCAATAAAGTTTTCAGCTAAATAGCGTTTATCTTCTTTGCTTAACGTACCAACTATACCGCAATCAATACCGATATACATTGGATTTTCAGGATGCTCGCGAGAGACGAATATATTACCAGGGTGCATGTCGGCATGAAAAAAACTGTCTCTAAACACCTGCGTAAAAAACACTTCTACGCCGCGCTCAGCAAGTAATTTCATATTAGTGTTTTGCGCCAGTAATGCATCCGTATCAGACACCGGTATACCGTAAATACGCTCCATTACCAGCACATTGCTTCGGCTGTAATCACTGTAAACTGCAGGGATATATAATGAATCAGAGCCTTCAAAATTGCGTTTTAGTTGAATCCCGTTGGCACCTTCGCGCATCAAATCGAGCTCATCAAGCAGTGTTTTTTTGTATTCTTTAACCACTTCAACGGGGCGTAGACGTTTTGATTCGTTATGGACTTTTGCAAGTACCTTAGCGAGCTTTTCCATTAACGCTAAGTCGGCATTAATTTGTTCGTAAATATTGGGTCTAATAACCTTAATTACTACATCTTGCTCAATGCTTTGTTCATCAATAAGCTTTGCTGTATGTACTTGCGCTATGGATGCAGAGGCCAGTGGAGTTTGTGAAAATTCACTAAACAATTCACTTATATCGTTAATTTCGAGCGCTTTTTCTATGATTTCTTGTGCAAGTTCGCCTTCAAATGGCTGAACTTGATCTTGTAAAAACGCAAGCTCTAAAGCGATATCATGAGGGAGTAAGTCACGACGAGTAGAGAGCATTTGGCCAAATTTAATCCAAACAGGGCCAAGCTCTTGTAGTGCCAAACGTAAACGTAGTCCCGCAGGTTTTTCTTTGTGCTGATTGCGCAGCCAAAACAAACTGCCACGAGCTACTTTACCAAACCAAGGGATCTTATGTTTTGGAATTAGCTCGTCTAACCCATAGCTAAGTAATGTTTTGGTGATGTTATACAAACGTGCAGTCGACACAAAAAATCCTTAGCGGGTGTTTGAAGGTGAAAAAGAGTTTAACAAGGTATTTATACGCTGCTCAACAGCAGCGACTTGGCCTTTGAGTTCTCTATTTTTTTGTTTAAATTGCTCAAGCTCTAATGGGTGAATAGTAATTGCGAGCTCGTCTTGGCATAAACTTGTAAGCATTGTACTTATTTTAGTGTTGGTTTTGCTGCTCTTTTGTTTTAGTTTTTTTAAGTGCAGATATAACTGCTGAGCGGGGGTATCGCCAATGTATTTAGAAAGTTGTTCAGGCCAATCAATATCAATGCCTGAAAACGCATTACTATAAGTTTGCGCAATATTTAAATTACCCTCTAAGTCGAGCTTATCTTGGCGAATTAACTGGGTAAGCATAGCTGGGTTTTTAAGCGCTAAAAGCGTGTCTATGTCTGCGCTGATCATACAATCTGCGTTTTCATTGCTTTGAGCGCTGAATAAGTGTAATTGATCAGCACTATAAACGAGTTGGATGCTTTGTTGCCAATCTCTTATTTCAACCACTAAGCGCTTATGTTTAACGGCGTTTAGCTTTTGAGATAATTGTGGGTCCAGGCTAAGCGCTTGATTTAGTACACGCTCAATAAGCGAGAGTACAAAATTAGGTAACATAAAAAACTCAGATGACATTGCACCTTTATTGTTTTTGGTTATTTTTTCAAGCGCCATAACTGCTAGCCTTAATATTTAAAACCACGATGCAGTGCAACAATTCCGCCTGTGAGGTTTTGGTATGTTGTTTGCTCAAAGCCTGCATCTTCCATCATCGCTTTTAGCGTGTCTTGATCTGGATGCATACGAATAGATTCAGCTAAATACTTATACGATTCACTGTCGTTAGCAACTAGCTTACCCATTGTAGGCAATAAATTAAATGAGTAAAAATCGTAAGCTTTACTAAGTACGTCATGCTCTGGTTTTGAAAACTCTAAAACAAGTAAACGACCACCTGGCTTTAAAATGCGGTACATAGAGCGTAATGCTTTGTCTTTATCGGTAACGTTACGTAAGCCAAAGGCAATAGTGATCACATCAAAGCTATTATCTGGGAACGGTAGCATTTCTGCATTCATTTGTACGTAGTCGATATTGCCCACTAATCCAAGATTATGCAGTTTTTCACGACCAACTTTAAGCATAGATGAGTTTATATCACCCAAAATAACTTGACCCGTTTCGCCCACTAATTGGCTAAACTTTGCCGTTAAGTCGCCAGTGCCACCGGCTAAATCGAGTACATGATGGCCTTTACGAACACCTGAGCTTGCAATAGTTTGACGTTTCCATAAACGATGCACACCAAAAGACATTAAATCATTCATTACATCGTATTTTGCAGCTACTGAGTGAAATACATCAGCAACCATAGAAGCTTTATCGTTCTCGGCTACTGTTTTATAACCAAAATGCGTGGTCTTTTGTTCGGTTTCGTTCATGATTAATCTCTATCGTGACAATAGAGGTTAGTGTACTTTATTGTACATAGTAGGTGCAATTTGAATATGATTTATCAGGTAATTTATTGCCCTGCAGTGTAACTACTTTGACCTAATGAACGTGCTTTAAAAGCAGCATGAGATGCTTTTTTTGCTAACTGATCAAAATCATCTTCTTGTTGATGCTGAGCAATTCCTAGTGATAAGCCAATACTTGGTAGCTTGATACCTGTTTTTGAACTAACAAAGCGTAGCTTTTCGACCCCATTTCGTACTTTCTCGGCAATAACATTGGCCGTATCTGGGTCGATGTCGGCGAGCAAAACAGTAAATTGATCTTTAGCTGTGCGACCAGGTAAGCCACTTTGAAAAACATACTTTTGCACTTGCTTAGCTACCTTACTCAAAATGACTTCACCAATAATATCACCATAATTTTTAGTAAAGTGATCAAGGTTGTCTATTTGAATCGCTATTGCGCAAATAGATTTTTTTTGATTAGTCCACACTTGCGTTTGTTGCGTTAAATAATGACGCTTATAAAGCCCTGTTTGGCTATCAATAATATGTTGTTTACGAAGTTGAGTTAGCTGCTTTTGTGTTTTTTCGTGTAGTTGTTTGGCTTTACTTAGTTCTTGCTTAAATTGCTTATGTTGGTTTAGTAATTCGGCGGTTTGATTATGAAGTACTTCAAGCGCTTGACGGCTTTGCTCTATGTTGTTCTCATCTAGCGAATGTAGGCATTCGCTCACTTGATCCGCAAAGCGAATTATTTGCTTTTCAGTGGCTTGAGAATTTTGAGAAAGTGAATTTATAACACCATCAACGTTTTGAATCATGCTGACTTGCGCTGTGTGACCCGTATTTAAAAACTCAGCATGTAGCTGTTCAATAAAAATACTGTCAATATTATCTTCAACCGCAATAGCGCGGTCTAAAACTTTATTTAGCTTATGATTAGCCTGGCTGGTATAAATATAAATAACGTGATAATTGAGCGGTGTAGGTGGAAGTGCATAGCGCTCTAAAAACACACACACTTTAGTCATTTTTTCTTGAGCAATAGCCATGGAATCATGGAACATCATTTTAAATACCAACTAAATACGCATAAGTGCAAATTTTAAATATCTCATTCCATGAGGCGGTTATGCATCCAGCTTTTTATTATTTTTTACTACAGTAATCGTTATGCGAACTATTTAAAAGTAAAAAGGAGAGTTAGGATACTTAAATTTAACTTTAACGACTCAACCGCTGCTTTTCTCATCAATTAGACTGGATTTTAGCTCTGTTAACGTAAGTAGTACTTTAATTACACTTACTGCTTGTAAGGTTTTTAGCGCGTCAGTTTGTCTCATTTACTTGCTATTTATTTACCCTACGATAGTTTTATGAAATCTATTGCATTATCAAGTTACATTATAATGAATCATTTTTTAATTAAGCCACTTCGCCAATCTTTATTTGGTATCACGGTTTTGTGCTCATTAAGTGCATGCCAAATGACCATGCAAAATTCAGATCAACAATTTACTAAAGTAGCGCAAAGTATTGTTGATTATAGAGAAAGCATTAACCCTTACGATAGTGTAGGTGGTGTTGAAGGTTATTTATTACCAAATTTATCCCCTGAATTTTTAGCGCAAGAATATAAAAATAAAACGCGATTACTTGCTGAATTAGACACTATTAATATTGAAAAGCTAAGCGATGAAAATCAAATTAACTTCGATATTATTCGAGCTCAAGTACAAAACAGTGTCGATGAATATGTATTTAATGCGCACTATATGCCGCTCACCTCTGAATATGGGTTTCATTCTGGTTTGTCGTACATAATAAATAGCTCTAAATATAAAAACCCGGAAGATTACCAAGTGTATCTTGCACGATTGGCGCAAGTTCCACGCTTTTTTGAGCAAAACATGTATTGGATGAAAAAAGGGCTTGAGACAGGGCTTACTCAACCTAGAGCTGTATTAGAAGGTTATGAAGATTCAATTAATGCTTACATTGTTGACGATGTAACTACGTCTGAATTTTATAAACCATTTTTAACTAACACAGCTGGTTTAAGTGAAAGTGAATTTAAAGCACTACAACAAAAAGCTAAAAATATTATAAAAGAAGAGGTTATAAAATCTTATAAAGATTATTTAGCGTTTTTTACGCAGCAGTATCGACCTGGTGCACGTACAAGTATTGGCATATCAGAAACACCTAATGGCGAAGCGTTTTATAAAAATAGAGCTAAGTACTACACCACCACCGACATGACACCTAAAGAGATTCACGAACTTGGCTTAAAAGAAGTTGAGCGAATTCGTAGTGAAATGGAAAACGTAATAGCAGAAGTAGGTTTTAAAGGCACGTTTGCCGAATTTATCCACTTTTTACGCACTGATCCACAATTTTACGCCACAACACCAGAGCAACTTTTAAAAGAAGCATCTTATATTGCAAAAAAAATGGATGCACAACTGCCTAAGTTATTTCATACCTTACCGCGCAAACCTTATGGTGTAGAACCTGTACCGGCCAGTATTGCACCTAAATACACAACCGGTCGATATTCAGGCTCTAATCGAGATGATGAAGCAGGGTATTATTGGGTAAATACTTACGCTTTAGATAAGCGCCCTTTGTATGTTTTAGAAGCATTAACGCTGCACGAAGCCGTGCCAGGTCATCATTTACAGATATCACTTAATGCAGAGCTTGAAAATCTGCCGAGCTATCGCCGTGATGCTTACCTCTCGGCATTTGGCGAAGGTTGGGGGCTTTACTCTGAGTATTTAGGTTTAGAGGCAGGCTTTTATCAAGACCCATATAGCCGTTTTGGTCGTTTAACGTATGAAATGTGGCGAGCAGCGCGTTTAGTTGTTGATACAGGTATGCATATGTATGGCTGGAGCAGAGAGCGTGCCATGAACTTTATGAGCGAAAATACAGCGCTTTCGTTGCATAACGTTAAAACAGAAACCGATCGTTATATAACATGGCCTGCACAGGCGCTTTCGTACAAAATAGGTGAGCTTACTATTAAGCGTTTACGCATTGAAGCAGAGCAAGCGCTAGGAAAAAGCTTTGATATTCGTGAATTTCATCATCAAATATTACGCCATGGTTCAGTGCCTTTATCGGTACTTGAAACACAAGTGCGTTTATATATAAAAGCAGAGTTAGCTAAACAACAGAATTAGATATAAGGCAGTTAAAGCCTTGAACAAATAAAAGTGTTATGTCATTTTGGTGGTATAGCACTTTTTTATTTTAAAAACAGTCATCAAGGGGCCTTGGGTGAGTAATTTTATAATGTTTAGTATTGATGTATTTGCAAGTATGTTTATTGTTGTTTTAGGGTTGTTGGTTTTAATCGTTGTCGTTTTTTATATTCGAGATGTAACACAAACCAAGCATGCTATTAGACGTAATTACCCTGTTATTGGTCGCTTTCGATATTTTTTTGAACGCCAAGGTGAGTTTTTTAGACAGTACTTTTTTGCTCAAGATAGAGAAGAAATGCCATTTAACCGCGCTGAGCGTAGTTGGGTTTATCGTGCAGCAAAAGATGTTGACCGTACGGCTGCATTTGGCTCCACGCAAAGCTTAGAAGTAACAGGTACGGTTATGTTTATGAACTGTGCATTTCCTACTTTAGACGAAGAAGCGCTCGACCCGAGTAATGTTACTTTGGGTCCATACTGTAAAACACCTTACACAACCAACTCGTTATTCAATGTATCTGGTATGAGTTTTGGTGCGCTTTCAAAGCCAGCTGTACGAGCCTTATCAAAAGGGGCAAAACTAGCGGGTTGTTGGATGAACACCGGTGAAGGGGGATTAAGTCCTTATCACTTAGAAGGTGGTGCCGATTTAGTGTTTCAGATTGGTACAGCTAAATATGGTGCACGAGATGAGCATGGAAATTTAAGTACCGAAAAACTAAAAGAAATAGCGGCTCACGAACAAGTAAAAATGTTTGAACTTAAAATGAGCCAAGGTGCAAAACCAGGTAAAGGCGGTATGTTACCAGGGCGCAAAGTTAACGCCGAAATAGCTAAAATTAGGGGCATACCAGAAGGGCAAGATTCTATTAGCCCCAATGGTCATCCTGAAATTAAAAACCCAGCCGATATTCTCGATATGATTGCCACTGTGCGTAACGCGACAGGTAAACCTACAGGCTTTAAAGCGGTAATTGGTGCTTACGGATGGTTAGAAACGTTGTTCGCTGAAATAAACCATCGTGGTATAGAGTCTGCACCTGACTTTATTACCATAGATAGTGCTGATGGTGGTACGGGCGCAGCACCACAACCGCTTATGGATTCAGTGGGTTTACCACTTCGTGAAAGTTTACCGCTTGTAGTTAATATGCTTGAAAAACATGGACTGCGAGATCGTATTAAAATAATCGCGTCTGGTAAATTAATTGTTCCTTCAAAGGTTGCTTGGGCGTTAGCGCTCGGTGCTGATTTTGTTGTATCGGCTCGAGGGCATATGTTTGCACTGGGCTGTATTCAGGCAATGCAATGTAATAAAGATACCTGTCCGACCGGGATCACTACGCATAACGAGCGTTTGCAACGCGGCTTAAATGTAGCTGATAAAGCGCAACGAGTAGCTAACTATAATAAATACATTCATTACGGAGCTGGGCTAATAGCCCATTCTTGTGGTGTGACTAGTGCACGCGAATTAAAACGTGAACATGTACGTATAGTGCAAGAAAGTGGTTTATCAGAACCGCTCGATAAAATTTACGAAAACTATAAGTAAGTTTTTGACTAACTAAAAAAGGCGCTAATAGCTGTCTCTTGATCACAAGTCTGACTCAAGAGATTTTGCTAAATCGTAGCCTTCCAGGATGGCTTGTAACTTAAGCCATCCTTGCCATAACACTTTCACAGATGCACGCCCTGTGCGCTTGGTATCTTTCCAGCCTCCTAACTTTGCCAGTTCCTGATACGCCCATGACATATTTGGAGCAGTTTCAGGCAATGGTGTTTTTATTCTCTTTAACCACAATAACTTCCATGCTTTGGGAGATAACA
>NZ_JASDCB010000018.1:0-64579 GCF_030408135.1 Pseudoalteromonas sp. APC 3691
TGCGCATCTTATACAGTATGCCTTCGAGCGTTTTTCTATGGTCGGGCTTATTATAAATTCGACCACTTAAGTACATTACTTTTGATAAGACATTCCATGTCCCGTCTGTTAACATTAATCTTGGCATGTAGGTTCGGTGTAAAGTTTTCTGGCGAATTCAATTATACCTTATCTTCATGCTGTTTGTTTTTCATACCACAAAGATCAACACGCCCTAGATATAAAAATTTTTGCCTAGTTCTAGCGTAATTTTCTTAACGTTAAATAGACCCCATATATAAGCAGATTGGTATAACAAGTTTTGTCTTGTTATCGACATTATTTTCTTATCTCATAATAGATTACTTAGTTAAGCGAATTGGTATTTTTTGAGTTTTTATATAGGTGAAATTAAAAACGCCTAATAAATTAGGCGTTTTTATTTATGCTTTATGCTTCATTAAGCGTTCTTTTTCACGCGACCAGTCTTTATCTTTACCGTCTTCGCGTTTGTCGTGTAATTTCTTACCTTTTGCCAAATGAAACTCAAGTTTTACCCAGCATTTTTTCCAGTACATCGCTGTAGCTATTAAAGAATAGCCATCGCGCTCTGTAGCACCGAATAAACGGTCAAGTTCGCGTCTGCTTAATAGCAATTTACGATAACGTAGCGGGTCGCAAATTACATGGGTCGATGCACTGATAAGTGGCTGAATTTGACTGCCAAGTAAAAATGCTTCGCCATTTTTAAGGTGAATATAAGTTTCTGTGATATTTACTTTACCAGCTCGGATACTTTTAACTTCCCAGCCTTGTAGTTCAACACCCGCTTCAAACTTATCGTGTAAAAAATACTCATGTCGCGCTTTTTTGTTTAGCGCGATGGTATTACTTGTCGATTTTGATGAATTTTTCTTAGCCATAGTGCCCTATAATATACGTAATGTGAGATGTTTTACATCGATTTTTTTAATAATGCTTTTAAAAATTTAGCTTTAATTTAAGCAGCATGAAAATTTGGGGAAACGCGCAAAGCTTGCTAAAATTCGCCCACACAGTTGGGAGTGAGTATGCCACAAATAGAAAAAAGTGCGCTGGTTATGTACAGCACTAAAGAGATGTTTGATCTAGTTAATGATGTAGAAGCTTATTCACAGTTTTTACCAAATTGCTCAGACTCAAAAATTGTTTCACAGCACGATAATAACATGACCGCGAGTTTAGAAATATCTAAGGCGGGTATAAAAAAGTGGTTTACCACCGAAAACACCTTTGTTGATGAGCAAACCGTGATACTGCGCCTTGTTGATGGTCCGTTTAAGACGTTAAAAGGGCGCTGGCATTTTCAAGAGCTTGACGCCAAAGCATGTAAGGTTCATTTGCACCTAGAGTTTGAATTTTCAAGTAAGTTAATAGAGCTTGCCTTTGGAAAGATTTTTAACGATGTAGCAAAAAATATGGTGAGTGCATTTACTCAACGTGCAAAACAGGTTTATGGAGCGCGAGTATGATTAATGTTGAAGTGGTCTTTGCATTACCGACCACGGCCACGTGTTTATCAATTGAAGTGCCACAAGGGACTACAGTCGAGCAAGCTGTTATTCAGTCAGGTATTATAGAAAAGTGCCCAGAAATAGATGCCACATCGCTAACGTTAGGTGTGTGGAATCGAACTGTAAAAGCTAACTATGAATTAAAAGACGGTGACCGTATAGAAATATACCGTCCACTAATTGCAGATCCTAAAGATGCCCGCAGAAAACGTGCAGAAAAAGCAAAAGAAGAGGGGCGTGCAAATAAAATAACGGGTGGTCGCCCACTCGAGAAGTAATACCAATCGGCATAAACTTCGAACAATTTAACAGATTAAATCACACGCTAACGTCGTTTAAAATGGTAAAAGCTTTTTAAGTAAACCAATAAAAAAGGTGAGCCATGCTCACCTTTTTTACTACCTGAGACGTTTATTGCTCTAGCGGTGTAGTAAAGTTTTCAGGTTGGTCATAATCACCTGAGATTGAAACTAACTTTTCATTTTCAAAGTTAATTACTAACTCTTTATTTTGTTCGTTTTTACGGCCTTTATTAAAGCTGTAAATATAGCGCCAAGTATTGTTATCAAAGGCGTCCTCGGCAATAGGTCTACCTAATACATAAACAACTTGCTCTCGGGTCATATTTACACGAAGTTTTTCAACATCCGATTGCTCTAAAAAGTTGCCTTGTGGGATGTTAATTCGGTATACCCAGCTAGAGCAACCTGCTGCTGAGCTAAGTGTTAAAGCGACGATAAGCCAAAGAGAAAAAGTTTTTAACGACTGCATTGTTAGTTGTGATCCTTATTTTTTATAATCTGCATGATACCGATTAGTCACTGAAGGTAAAACCCTTTTAAGCAATTGTTTTATGTTAAGGGCGTTAAGGTAATGTTTTGACCACTGATAATGAAAAAAGTTTACAGTATATTGAAACGAATATTTTAAAAACTGAGTCTACTTGGTTTTTATATATAGTTGAAACACGATTTGGTCATTGGTACACAGGGATCACGACTAATGTTGAAAAACGCTTTGCAACTCATCAGGCTGGTAAAGGAGCTAAAAACCTTAGAGGAAAAGGGCCTCTTTTACTTATCCATCAACAACAAGTAGGTAATAAAAGTGAAGCAAGTAAGCTTGAGTATCAATTAAAAAAGCTTCCTAGAGCTAAAAAGGAAGCGTACGTTTTAGCGTTTAATAGCGGCGATAGTGAAAACACTTAGTTTGTATAAATTAAGCATATTAGCTATGAGCAAAAACTATCTTCGAATATAGTTTTTGCTCATAGCTGGCGTGTAATATTAGAGTCGCTTAGCGATGCTTTTCAAAGGTAGCTACAAGTGCATCAAGGGTTTGTGCGCTGTTTGCTAAGTCTCGAATAGCTTGCTCTGTATTGATTTGTTCGCTCATTGCTTTATCGCTAATTTCGCTAATCTGCTCAATATTACGACTTACATCGGCAACCACATTACTTTGCTGCTCAGTTGCAGTCGCTATGAGCGTAGCCATATCGTTTATCTCATTTGCTGTTTCGGTTATTGTATCAAGTAATTCAACAGAGCTTTGCATAGCACCAACGCTTTGCTGAGCTTTATCTTTCGATTGACCAATATCGTTAACTACATCGTCAGATATTCTTGTAAGCTCTTCAATCATAGATTGAATTTCGGTGGTTGATTGCGATGTACGGTTTGCCAGTGCACGTACTTCATCAGCAACAACAGCAAAGCCGCGTCCGTGTTCACCTGCGCGAGCAGATTCAATTGCAGCATTTAAAGCAAGTAGATTAGTTTGATCCGATATGCCTCTAATTGAGTCAACAATACTTGCAATATCAACCGTTTTTTTAGAAAGCAAAGTAACTTGCTCTGTTATGCCATCAATATCGCTGGCAAGGGCTGATATAGTTGCTTGGCTTTGGAGTACTTGTTTGTGACTTTGAATGGTGTTTTCGCGGCTATTATCGGTTAACTTAGCTGTATTTGCTGCGCTTTGCGCTATTTCTTGTACTGTGGCGCCCATTTCGTTGATTGCTGCTGCGACAGATATTGTTTGTTCTTTTTGGTGATCTATTGCTTGAGAATTTCGTTTGGCTTGTTCAAATACATGATCAGAGCTTTGACGTATATCGTGGCTTTCGCTTGCAACCTGAGTAATGGCTGTTTCTATTTTGTTAATAAACTGATTAAAGCCATTACTTAGGTTGTTAAGCTCTGGTTGGCTCGATTCTGGTAAGCGGTACGCTAAATTTGCATCGCCTGAGCCTAATCGTGAAAATAACTCAGCCATTTTAGAAAGTGGAGATGAAAGTGAGCGTGCAAGTAAGTAACTGATTAAACTCGCAACTAATGCTGTAATTATCGTAAAGGTAAAAATTTGCCATTGTAAGGTATTTACACTTGCGAAAACTTCACTTTTTGGTACTTGAGCTACAACATATAAATCGGTGTTTTTAATAGGCGTAGCAGCTACAAGTGTCGGTTCGCCATTTAAATTAATTTCTTCTAGTGCAAAGCCATTACTATTAAATAGTTGGCTGTGGATATTTGCAGTATACAAATCATCAATATTTGCTTTAGCTACTTTACTTGCATCTTTATGAAGCTGAATCAATCCATTTTTATCTGCAATGAATACAAAGCCTGTTTGCTCAATTTTAAATTGCTGTAATAGCTTTTGCATATCAGTGATGCTTTTTGCAAGACCTGCTAAACCAGTACCATTGGCCTGCTGATGGTTTACAAACATTTTCACATCATTGGCTGACTCTTGATAAATACTGATAGAGTAAGGTTGTTTTGATTGCTTAAAAGCAAAAAACCAGCCATCGGCTGCATCGTTTTTTAACACACGCAAAAACCCATTCTGGTTCCAGTACTGTGCAGTGTCTCTATTTGCCCAAGATGCTGTGGCTAAATCGTATTGCTGGGCAACGCGATTTAATTCTTTTAATAGTAATGTATCGTCTTGGTTGTTTGATTGAGCCCATTGTAAAATAAATTCGTTTGATGATAGTTGCTGAGCAGCACCGAGTAACTCGTTGATTTCACCGCCTATGTGATTGCTGATTGTTTGCAGTTTACTAGGGAGCTCTGACTCAATCATACGTTGCTCAATTATATCTTCTGAGCTGTATAAAGAGGTCAAGCCAATAAGCGCGGCTACACATATAGCAATAGCACTGCCTAAAGCTGTGATTTTTTGAGTAATAGAAAGGTTTTGTATCGTCATGATATTAATTAATTTTACAACTGAGTAGAGGACTATATTAGCACATTATTTATTTTGATCTAAATATTGCCTATAAAGGGATGGATAAAAGGTAGCGTTGGATGATTAAAGTTTTATGAATGAGCATAAAAAAGCCCACATGCAAAAAGCATACGGGCTTGGTTTCTAACAAGCGAAACATTTACTGTTTAGGGTTAAACAATCTTTTTCATTGCTGACATGTAGCCACGTAATTTAGCACCTACTTTCTCAACTGGGTGTTCGCGCAATGCAGCGTTAATTTGAATTAATGTTTGGTTATCAACTTGGTTACTGTGCTCGCCAAGGCCTTTACCGATAATGTCTGTATCAACGTTTTTCATAAAATCAGCAAGTAATGGTAAACATGCATGGTTATATAAATAACAGCCGTATTCTGCAGTATCAGAGATAGTACGGTTCATTTCAAAAAGCTTTTTACGCGCAATAGTATTGGCGATTAATGGCGTTTCGTGTAATGACTCGTAGTAGGCCGACTCTTCGATAATGCCGGCTGCTGTCATGGTTTCAAATGCAAGTTCAACACCTGCCTTAACCATTGCTACCATTAAAATACCGTTATCAAAAAATTCTTGTTCTGAGATTTCCACATCGCCAGCAGGGGTCTTTTCAAAGTTAGTTTCTGCCGTTTCTGCGCGCCATTTAAGTAAGTTTACGTCATCGTTATTCCAGTCTTCCATCATAGTGCGTGAGAAAGTGCCGTCGATGATGTCATCTTGATGCTTATTATAAAGCGGGCGCATAATTAGTTTTAGCTCTTCACTTAGTTCAAACGCTTTTACTTTTGCTGGGTTTGAAAGGCGGTCAAGCATGTTAGTAACGCCACCGTACTTAAGTGCTTCGGTAATTACTTCCCAGCCGTATTGAATTAGTTTTGATGCATAACCCGCATCAACGCCTTTTTCTACCATTTTATCAAAACATAAAATAGAGCCAGTTTGTAACATGCCACATAAAATGGTTTGCTCGCCCATTAGGTCAGACTTAACCTCAGCAATAAATGATGATTTAAGTACACCTGCGCGATGTCCGCCCGTACCCGCTGCATACGCTTTAGCTTGTGCTAAACCAAGACCTTGAGGGTCATTTTCTGGGTGAACTGCGATCAGAGTTGGTACACCAAAACCGCGTTTGTATTCTTCACGTACTTCAGAACCAGGACACTTAGGTGCAACCATGATTACAGTAATGTCTTCACGTACTTGCATGCCTTCTTCAACGATATTAAAACCATGAGAGTAAGCAAGTGTAGAGTCTTTTTTCATAAGTGGCATAATTGCACTTACTACAGCGGTATGTTGTTTATCTGGCGTTAAGTTAAGTACTACGTCAGCGGTAGGTATTAATTCTTCATAAGTACCAACAGTAAAGCCGTTTTCAGACGCATTTAAAAATGATTGGCGACGCTCAGAAATAGCTGAAGCACGTAATGTGTAAGAAACATCTAAACCAGAGTCACGTAAGTTTAAGCCTTGGTTTAAACCTTGTGCGCCACAGCCTACAATAACTAGTTTTTTACCTTTAAGTGCGTCAACGCCATCGGCAAATTCGCCTGCGTCCATAAATTCACATTGCGCTAATTGCGCTAATTGCTCGCGTAAAGGTAAGGTGTTGAAATAATTCGCCATTGTTAGTGTCCTATAAAGTCATGTTTGTTAGATGCGCAAGATTTATTGCGCTTACAAACACCATATGTAAAATCGTTGCTTGCGTAAAATGATATATTTGAATTAAAGTGTTTCATAATATGAAATACTGGGTTTGGCATGGATCATAAACATTTAAACTACTTTTTAGCACTGGCTAAAACACTTCATTTTGGACGCGCAAGCGAGCTTTGTCATATAAGCGCACCCACTTTAAGCCGCAATATAAAACACTTGGAAGAAGAGGTCGGTGTTGCATTATTTGTACGCGATAACCGCAGTGTTAAATTAACGCGTGAGGGTGAGTCGTTTATTGATTACGCCACAGCAACGCTTGCTAATTGGCAGCGGTTTAAAACGAATGTGAAAGACCCACAACAACATATTTACGGCAAAGTAAGTATTTATTGCTCGGTTACTGCATCTTATAGTTTTTTACATCAAATATTAGAGCAACTTCGTGCGCAGCATCAGTATATAGAAATAACATTAAATACAGGCGACCCTGCACTTGCTATAAACCGTGTATTAGATGGGCATGAATTAATGGCTATTGCAGCTAAGCCAAATAAGTTACCGGCGCAAATTGCTTTTGTAGATATAGGGCATTCTCCACTTATATTAATTGGACCAAAAATTCAATGCCCGATCACACAAAAACTAACGCAGAATGGTGATGACATTAATTGGTCTGATTTAGAATTTATTGTGCCAGAACAAGGTTTTTCTCGCCAAAGGTTAGAACACTGGTGGCGCAAAAATAATATTCACGGGAAAATTTACGCACAGGTTGCTGGGCACGAAGCAATGGTATCCATGGTGAGCTTAGGATTAGGTGTCGCAATGGTCCCTAAAATAGTGCTAGATAACAGCCCGCTGCAAGATAAAGTACAAATACTAACACCAAAAATGCAAGCACCTGATGGGTTTGATATTGGTTTGGCAGTATTAAGGAAAGAGTTAAATGACCCTGCAATCAGTGCTTTGTGGAATATTGCGCAAACTTTAGATGCAAAAGCGATTTAATGCGCGCAGAGAATAAGCAAGTTAGTTAAATAGTATGAATATAGGTTGCGTATAAGTTTACTATTACTTAACATTGAGCGCTAATAACAAAAACAATGACGCTTGAGAGTTTATTTATGAACCACGCCGTATCACTTGCTCATTCTGCTCAATGCCTAAAAAAGGCGATTCCTTTGATGGTAAAATACCGAATGCCGGTTACACCCATCAACTATGCAATTTGGTACTGTTATATTCAAGGAAACAAACCTTCATTAAATGCTGAGTTAGACCATGTTATTGCTCTGCAACAAACATGTTCACAAGACAAAGTAAAAGAAATTTTTGATAAACATTTAACGCAAGACGATCTCGTTTTTTTTCAAGAAATGACTGAAAAATTTCATACAACTATGGAGCAAGTTCAGCAAGATATAAGCACAACGCTTGATCACTCTAAAAGCTTTACGACGAGTTTAGTTGACTCACAAAATGAATTAAATATGCTTGTTGATGTAAACTCTTACAATGAGATACTAGGTTGTGTTGAGCGTTTAACCGACGATTCTATTGCAATGCAAGATTATGCTCGGGAGTTTCAGACTAAATTAGCCGTTGCCTACAATGAAATAAAAGATTTAAAAGAAGCACTCAATATTTCAAAGGAAGCAGCCGATATCGACACGCTTACGGGTTTTTATAATCGAGGTAAGTTTGATTCTGATATTGTAAACTTTTGCCTCGAATACTCAGAGCAAGCGCAAGAAGACTCTCTTGCCGTACTCATTATGTTTGATATTGATCATTTTAAGCGCTTTAACGATGATTTTGGCCATCAAAAGGGTGATGAAGTGCTTAGGCTAGTTGCTAAAAAAGTGAGAGAAAATACAACTGAAGCTGCAAATGTGTATAGATACGGTGGCGAGGAGTTTTGCATAACAGCCTACTTTGACACTATTAACGATATAATAGCGTTTGCCGATTGTATACGTTTAGCTATTGCGAAATTAGCGATTCGTAAAAAGCATGATATAACAGCTAAACGTGCTATTTCTGCAAGTTTTGGTTTAGCTATTTTACTTCCATTTACTAATAGCTCAGTTTTAGTTGAGCGTGCAGATAGAGCCTTATATATCGCAAAAACACATGGCCGAAACCGAATAGAAATAGCCCCTGATATTTAATAAGCATCAGAAGCTTGATTTATTACGGCTAAAGCCGCTATTAACTTTGGTAACCTAGTAGCTTGTAAGGTTAATAAAAAAAAGTTGTTAGAGTTGGCTTCCTGCAGATTTTATTTGAATTAAAGCATTTGCGAGGTTATCCCTCATTTCCAAAGTTTCTCAAAGCAGTGCCAGCTTAGCCAACGCACATAACTAATTTGAAGGGTTTGTCACTTCAAAAACACAAAAGTTAACATTTGTGTATACAAATTGTGAATAATTGTAACCAGCTAGAGCTAGTTTAAAAAGACCTTGCTAGTATGGGGAACTTACTTAATTTAATACTTTGATGTACGCTGATGCGGTATTCCTTCTCCTTATTAACTGCTCTATGTTTTAGCACTTTGTTTGCTTGCCTTTCGGTGCAAGCAACACAGGCAAGCAAGCATGCTGACGATTATACAGAGCAAGATATAACAACTGATCGCCTGCATTTGAGTTTAAGCGTGGGGGCTGGAGTTATAACCAACCCTTTGCATGGTGGAGATAATATTCCGCTTGTGCTTATTCCACAAATTGCGTTTTATGCAGAGCAATGGTTTTTTGATAATGGCCGCCTTGGCTATTCATTTTCACAATCCCCAAAGCATCACTTTAATCTAGTTAGTGAACTCAACTCTGAATCTCGCTTTTTTATAGACTGGCACCCTAAAAATGTATTTGCATTGCAAAGTAGTGCTCTTAATAATCAGCTCGTAATGCAAAATGAAGCCTCGTCCTCTCGCTATGTTGATATTGATAATTTGCATAAACGGCAAATTGCCTTGGATGCGGGTATTGCATATCACTATGTAAATGATGACCATGTTTTTTCAGTTCAGGCTCTGCATGATATAACCGATGTTTATCGAGGTGTACGCGGTGCATTGCAGTGGCAATATCATACTGTGCTAGGAAAGCTTAAAATAAAGCCAACACTTGGAATAAACTATAAATCTGCGGAACTAAATAGCTATTTTTATGGACTTAATGAGGGTGAAACTCAATTTGGCAAAATAGACGTTGGTAGTAGTTGGCAACCTTATGCTAAAATCGACGCCCGTTGGCCACTGAGTAAGGCTGACTCTCTTCGTTTTCATGTAGCATATTACGACTATTCGGCTATGGATGGCAGTCCGCTCTTTGAACGTACTTATTCAATGACTGCATTTATAGGATTCGATCGTACTTTTTAATATGAAGTATTCAATATTAGTTGTGTTTATTACCACTTTTTTTAGTGGTTTTAGCGTGGCACAAACCCCTGTTTTTAGTGTTTCTCCAAAAGTCTGCGTGGTTTCCGAACAGCAGGATTTTTGCGATCTTGATTTACAGTTTAAATGGCTATTAAACACCTATAGTGATGTCTGTTTGTATCAACAAGAACAACTACTTCAATGCTGGCAGCAGCAGCGTTCTGGGCAATTTAATTATAAAGCGCGTGTTCAGGTGGAGACCATATACTCCTTAATCAATCCTCATACGGGTGTGTTAATAGCAAAAACACAGGTTGAAGTACAAAGCGCCCATGCTAAAAAAAATAGGCGTAGGCTTCGCTCTCCGTGGAGCTTTTTTTAATTTAGGAGCAACTAATGCCAAAAATTTTACTTGTTGAAGATGATCTCGGTTTACAACAGTTAACAAAAGATTACCTTGAACATAATGGCCTTGAAGTCGAAGTGTTAGACCGCGGTGACGAAGTGTTTAATTACCTAGAAAACAATACACCCGATTTAATGATTCTAGACGTTATGCTGCCAGGTAAAGATGGCTTTAGCGTTTGCCGCCAAGTAAGAGATAAATTTACTCTACCAATTTTAATGTTGACTGCTAAAGGTGAAGACTTCGACCAAGTACTTGGTTTAGAACTTGGTGCTGATGATTATGTAATAAAACCAGCAGAGCCACGTGTATTACTAGCGCGGATCAATGCATTACTTCGACGTGGGCAACCAACAGTAAAATCTAGTGAAGAACTGCAGTTTGGTGATTTAGTCATCGATAAAACAAGCCGTATTGTAAAACTAAGTGATTCAGAGATTGTATTAACTTCGCACGAGTTTGAACTACTATGGCTATTAGCGTCAAATGCGGGTGAAGTACTAAGCAGAGAGCATGTGCACCAACATATGATTGGCCGTCAATACGACGGACTTGATAGAACTGTGGATGTACGCGTATCACGAATTCGTAAAAAATTAGGCGACAACAGTGATAAGCCGTATCGTATAAAAACTGTATGGGGACAAGGCTATTTATTTGTTTCTGATGCGTGGGATCTCTAGAACTATTTAAGGTTAATCGGCTGTAATGGGAAAACTGTTTACCAGCTTATACTTATATATCATTGTTTCATTATTTGTTGTAAGTGGTGTTATTGAGCAGCTGTGGCCTTATGAAGAGTCGCAGCAGCAGGTCTTCTTAGACGATGAGTTTGGGCAATCACTGTGGTTGCTTTCGCAAACCCCAAATGGTCTTAAAAAGCTAAAGCATAACTTTGAAAGTAAAGTGATTGAACGACGTGATTTAATACTCCCTCAAAAACAACAATCGCAGCTAAATCAAAATCACTACTTATATTTGTATGATAAGCAACAACGCATTGTTTGGTATGTAGATCTCGGTAATGATTCATTACTTCAGGTAGGGCCGGTAGGTGTATTAACGCAAGAATCATCTTCAGTTTGGCCGTATTTATTACTACTTATTATTGTAGGTATACCAGTTGGGCTATGGAGCTTTTTACTCTGGCGTGACTTTGCAAAGCTACGTAAAGCGTGTGAAGCGGTAGAGGGTTTGCAAGACTTTCAACTAAATGACTCTTCTAAGTCTTTCTTTTTACCTATAACAGATACATTAAAGGTAATGCAGCAACGTATTGAGTTTTTACTTAGTGCGCAGCAAGAGCTTACCTCATCGGTATCACATGAATTTAGAACGCCATTAGCACGTTTAAAGTTTGCAATTGTAATGTTACAAGAGCAAATGCTTGATGAAAAAGGCGAAAAATACCTAACAAACATGCAAACAGACATTAGTGAGCTTGAGTCACTAGTCTCTGAAATGCTTGAATACGCGCGATTAGACTCTCAACAACCAAGTTTACAGCCAATAAACTGCGATTTAGCTGGGCTGGTAAAAACCACTGTTGAAAAGCTAAATTTTGAAGCTAGAACAACGCTCTCTATAAACCTCCCTGAGCATTTAAATTACTACTGTGATAGCCACTTTATGGCGCGAGTATTTCAAAATTTAATTGGCAATGCGCTCAAATACACTCATCAACAAGTCAAAATTTCATTGCTACAAGAGGCAACTCACATCGTATTGATTGTTGAAGATGATGGTGAAGGGATTGACCCCGTTGAGCGAGAAAACGTATTTAAGCCTTTTACTCGATTAGATAAAAGTAGAGGCAAGGACACTGGTGGCTTTGGTTTAGGGCTTGCTATAGTTGCTAAAATTGTGTCGTGGCACCAAGGAGAGTGTAAAGCAGAAAGCTCAAGCTTAGGTGGTGCTAAATTTATTGTATATTTACCTCTCAAATTTAAGACATAAAAAAAGCGCCTAAGGCGCTTTTTTTGCGGTTAAAAACCAAAATCAACAAGTAGCAATATAATAGACCGCAAGTATTTAAAAAAGTTCTCAATTATTTTTTATTTTTTTCAAGTAATGGCATTAACATTTGCTCAAGGCCATTTAGTTTAACCTCATACATCATCGCTAGTTGGCTACCAAGTTTTGAGTCAGGAAATCCCTGCTGTTTGAACCACACCAAATAAGGTTCTGGTAGTAGTAATAAAGGGCGCCCAGCATATTTCCCAAAAGGCATCGTTGTATTTACAGCTATTTTTAATTGTTTTGGATCCATAAGAGTTACTTAGGTTTTAAAGTCTGCGTAAGTGTAAGGGATTTTAGAAATATAAAATAGGCTGTGACGGGCAAGAAACAGCCTATTTTGCGAGGGAGTAGGCCCTCTGATTTAATAATTTTTGTTGATTAATATAAACCTAGTTGAACTTTAATTAGCTGGGATCTAATTAAGTTATTATTAGAACATGGGTTTTTATTTAACCAACACGGATAGTCTACCTGTTTTTCATTGTTGTGGTGAAATGGCTTGTAAAGGAATGTAAATAGAATTGCTTTTTATTTAGAAACTAATAACAAAGCCTTAATAATTCTAAGACTTTGTTATTTATAGACGTTATAAAAAGTGATTATTCGTTAAATAGCTCTTGTTTAACGTGTTCTGCAAAACCACTACCTGCTTCTAAGTAAAAGTTATAAGTAGAATGAACACCTATTTCTTCTAGCTCTTTTTGTTGATCAGGGTAGTTTGCAATAGCTGTTACTTGGCCTTTATAACCTGAGGCTTGTAGTTGCTCTAGCGCAAAAATATTTTGCATATGCTTTGGCATTGCAAGCATGACCATTTCTACTTGCGAATGATTTACTCGTTGCCAAAAGTCAGGATCTGTTGCATCAGCAATTAATACGTTGCGGCCTCTGTTAACGTGCTTATCTACCACTTCAGGTTTTATATCTATGCCTGCAACAACATTTGGGTGAGTCGCGTTGATTGTTTCATAAGCACCAGTACCAATACGTCCCATACCAAAAATGACTATTTTAGTATCGTTTAGGTTAACAGGTAGCTCTTCAGCTAAACGAGTTTTGCTTTCAAACTTTAATAGCCAGTGCTCTATTTTTACGTATAGCTCGTTTGAGCGCTTATTTAACGGCGAGGCAATTACAAAGGTAATAGAAACAGCAATTGCCATTACGGCCAGCCACTCAGAAGTGATCATGCCTGTGCTAGCTGCTACTGCACATACAATTAACCCAAATTCACTGTAGTTAGATAAACTAAAGGCGGTAAGTAATGATGTACGTGCGCGTAGTTTGAATATATTTGTGAACACGTAATAAAGCGCTATTTTAATAGGTAAAACTAAAACAAGTATAATAGCAACGATTAATGAGCTAGTGGTTAGCTCTGCGCTCAAGCCAATACTTAAGAAAAAACCGACTAATAATATGTCTTTTAAATTAAGCAGAGATTTTGATAGTTCTCCTGCTTTTTTATGTGGTGCAAACATCATCCCAATTATGAGTGCGCCTAGGTCGCCTTTTAATCCTGCAAATTCAAATGCATGATAACCAGCAACTAAAGCAAAGAAAAAACCAAATAATGGTAATAGTTCACCATGTTTAGAGCGATTTAATACGCCATACATGACAGGTCGTAATAAAGGCAGAGCAATTATTAATGCAATTGCCCATACATTTGGAATTTTACCGGTGCTAATAGCTAAAAATATTACAGCAAAGATATCTTGCATGACTAGTATACCAATGGCTATTTTACCGTGAAGGCTTGCCATTTCTCCGCGTTCTTCAAGCACTTTTACTGCAAATACAGTACTTGAAAAACTAAGCGCAAACCCAACTAATAAAGCACTTTGCCAACTTAAATCAATAAACAGTGGAATAGCGAAAACACCAAGCAATAACATAAAGCCACTAAAAAGCGCGCTGCTAAAAATAATATGCAATGTTGCAGGCGCCCACACTTGGGGTTTAATTAAACTGTTTACCTTTAGCTTTAAACCAATACTAAAAAGAAGAAGGGTTACGCCAAGTGCTGCTATTGTATCGAGCAACTCTGTACTTTTATAACCCGATAAATTTAAAGCAAAACCTGCTAATAAAAATCCAATAAGAGGAGGCAGCTTTAACTGATAAACAGCAAAGCCACACACAAACGCGGCGGCAAAATAGATTAGTTCCATAATTCTTAATATCACTTCATTTGGGGTTGCAGTGTAACGAAAAATTTATACCATTGAAAATAAAAATAGACCTAAAAATGAACGCGTCTAATCAATTACTTGCCCCGCCACGTATAAAAAATGCACATTAAACACGTATTTAATCGTAAATAGTATGTAAATAACATTTTTTCACTGACAACCGCTTTTAAATATGGTTAAGATGCAATAACGAAGAAGTTTAAGCTGGAGCAAATAATACAGCCGCTCAGCTTAAGGAGAGGTATATGTTTAAAAAGATTTTAGCGTCGGTAGGTATTGGTTCTGCAAAGGTAGACACTATTTTAGAAACTGAACACCTACAACCAGGTCAACTTTTTAACGCACAAATAGTCATTACTGCAGGTGATGTGAGCCAAGATATTTCAGGTTTAGATTTATTATTAATGACTCGTGTTAAAGTTGCAGGTGA
Organism: Pseudoalteromonas sp. APC 3691; assembly: GCF_030408135.1. Taxonomy (NCBI): domain Bacteria; kingdom Pseudomonadati; phylum Pseudomonadota; class Gammaproteobacteria; order Alteromonadales; family Pseudoalteromonadaceae; genus Pseudoalteromonas; species Pseudoalteromonas sp. APC 3691. The sequence continues at coordinate 14,887 of NZ_JASDCB010000018.1, forward strand.
TAATGGCGATTATTTTACGAATCATGTGATTGAGCAATGGCGAATTACAGATATAGGTACAATTGAGCCTGGCGAAGTTAAAAATATCCCTTTTGAAGCGCGTCTTCATTCTGAAACTCCTATTACAGAAATTAATGCAGGTTATAATCAATCACATGTATGGCTAGAAACAGGCCTAGATATAGACTTAGCACTTGACCCAACAGATAAAGATCATTTACACATTTACCCTAATGAAGCGGTTAAAACGTGTATGCAAGCGATGGAAAAGTTAGGTTTTAGTTTAATGAAAGCTGACGTAGAAAAAGGTCACTTACGGGCTTCAACTTTTCAGTCATTATCTGGATGCTATCAAGAACTTGAGTATAAACCTAATAGCCGCAGCTTATTTGGCATTCAGGAGATTGAATTATCGTTTGTACCAGAGGCACATAAAACACATGTGCTTATAGAGCTAGACAGAGCCTTTAAAGGCGATGGTTATGTAGATTTGACCATAGAGCACGATCATGTGAATTTATCGCAGCTGTGTGATCAGCTAGAGCGATTATTTACTTAGTATAAGTTAACTAAGCTAGCGAGTGATTTTAATAAACCCAGCCTAAGCTGGGTTTTTTGCCTATAGGATTTGATATGCAGTTTAAATGTGAGCAGTTTGACGCTCTTGATACACAGACTCTTTTTACTATTATGCGGGGGCGTGTTGATGTGTTTGTTGTAGAGCAGGAGTGCCCTTACCCTGAACTTGATGATGTAGACATTGCTTTAAATACACAGCATTTATATACATTGAGTCATGGGCAACTACAAACTTACGCGCGATGCTATGAAAAAAGTGCACAATACAGCGCAATAGGTCGCGTGCTAGTAAGTGAAAGCGCGCGTGGCAATGGGTATGCTACTTTACTTATTACTGAAGCTATAGACTGCTGTAAAGCACAATGGCCTGAGCGAGATATTTATATAGGTGCACAAACTTACTTGCTTGATTTTTACCGCTCTTTTGGCTTTGAAGATTATAAAAGTGAATATCTAGAGGACGGTATCCCTCATCAAGATATGATTTTAAAACTCTCTAAATAAATCCAATTTAAGCAGCTATAAAAAAAGCCCACTAATGTGGGCTATTTTAATTTAAGACTATTTAAGGTTAAGGTATTATTTAGCTTAATAGTGAGTGTAAAAACACCATACCAATAGCAAGTGGACACACAAACTTGGTATACCAAGGCCATACTTTCCAAAATAATGTGTTATGAACTTCAGGATTACCTTCTTTAATTGCTTTAAGTAATGAGCCTCTGTACCAAATCCAGCCTACAAATATACAACACATAAGGCCAAGCAAAGGCTGAGCTACTTTTGTAGTGAGGGTGATTACTAAGCCAAATAAGCTGCTAAGGTTACACACAATTGTAATGCTAACGATAGCAATTAAAGCTCCAATCAACCAGGTTGCCTGAACGCGTTTCATCCCAAAGCGTTCTACAGTGTATGATACTGGCGCCTCTAACATTGAAATAGATGACGTTAAAGCGGCAATACTCATTAACGCAAAAAATGAAAAGCCCACAAATAAGCCAACTTCGCCCATTCCATCAAATAAAGCAGGGAGTACCTGAAATACTAACGTATCTTCAGAGAGTAGCTTACCCGTTGTGGCCGAGAATATTTCAACGCCTTGAGCTTGTGCTACATACATAGCTGGAATAATCAGTAAACCTGCAACAAAGGCTATAAATACATCAATAAGGGTTACATAGGCACCTAAAGAAACGAGGTTTTCTTTTTTACTAATGTACGAGCCGTAAATAATCATTACGCTAGTACCTAGCGATAAAGAGAAGAAAGCTTGTCCTAGCGCACTCACTAATAATTTTGCGTCAAAAATAGATGAAAAATCAGGAACTAAGTAAGCCTTTAAACCTTCCATTGCGCCATCTTGGGTCATTACATAAGCAATAAGTGCAAATAAAATACCTAAAAGAGCAGGCATTAAGCGTTTCGACCATTTTTCAATACCATTCTCAACGCCTCTACTGATAATAGCGACAGTTAGTACAATAAAAACCATAGTGAATATAATGTTTCGGGTAAGCGATTGCTCACTTAGCCATGTCGATGCTGTGTCGGCACCAACAAGAGTAGCTATTGGTTCAGCTGTGGCGCTGAGCATCCAACCGGCAACAATGGCGTAAAAGCTTAGTATAAAGCCAGCGCATAAAATACCGCCAAAACCAACAGCAAAGGCAAAGTGTTTTTGCCATGGCTTATTAGATATTTTTTGAAGAGATGACACTGCGTTTGCTTGGCCATGACGTCCAATCATAAGTTCAGCCATTAAAGCGGGGTAGGCTAAAAAGAACGCAAGCACTAAATATGCGACTAAAAATGCAGCACCGCCATTACTGGCTGTTTGTGTAGGGAATCCCCAAATATTGCCCAAACCAACGGCAGAACCCGCGGCGGCCATAATAAAACCAAAGCGAGAGCTAAACTCGCCTCTAACTGCGCTCATATTATTGTACTTCTCTATTGTGTGACGGCGGTGACAATCTACTGGAAATGTAAAAAAATAAAAAGTGCTTATTTGCTGATCTAGCACAAATTAATAAGTAAAGTGTATGTTATAACCATCGATTTTAATTGTTGTTATTAAGTCGTTTAAAATAACGAGTTGATTTTGTTTAATAATTGTTAATTACAGTCTGTAACTATTGCTTTACGGATTATGGTGCTGTGCAATAGTGAGAGTAAAACACGCACCACCTAGCTGTGTACTTTTACTAACTTTAACACTGCCATGATGCCAGTCGGCTACTTTTTCAACAATAGCTAGACCAAGGCCGTAACTTTTATCAGCTCTGTTACGGTGAGCCTCTTCTCTAAAAAATGGACTAAATACGTTGCTAAAGTTTTCTCGAGCTATGCCAGGGCCGTCATCTTCTACCGTTATTATAAGCTGTTGTTCGTGTAACTTCGCACTTAAGTAAATATGTTGGTTTGCGAAATCAGAGGCATTAGTTAATAAATTGGTAATTGCACGAGCAAGCCAGTGAAGATCTGCATTTATTATTTTATCAGTACTATTGAGTTGTACGTTGAGCATTTGCATTTCAAGTTTTGGTGCAAGTTGAACTAAAATATCTTCAAGGTAGGATTTAATATTGGTTGATGAATAGGTCAGTTTATTAGCGTTTTGCTCTAAAGTAGCAAATGCTAAATAGCTACTAAGCATCGATTCCATATGATCTAAATCGTTTTCCATACGGGTTAAATACTGTTTTACTTTTTGCTCATCATGGCTATCTAATGCCGCATCTAAACCAAATCGTAGGCACGCGATAGGGGTACGTATGTCGTGAGACAAGCTTGAGGCCATTAGTTTGTTTTCGGCGACAAGTTTCTCTATTTGGCTAGCCATGCGGTTAAAAGTAAGTTCTACGTCTTTTATATAGGTAAAGTGCGATACCTTTATTCGGGCTTGAACATTACCAGAGGCAAACTTTTTAGCGGCTTCATTTAACACGGTTAATCGTTTAGCTAAGGGCGCGATAATAAACCCCATAAATACACATAGGCCTGCGTAAAATAGTAGGGTTAATATAATGTCGTTATGCTGCTCGCTATCAAAAATTTTATCTAAACGCATTGATAAGTGAAAAGGATTTAAAACGTCGCTACTATAAAGCATATAAAAGCCTTGCTGATCCTCTAAAATCAGCCCACCTGGCGTGTGCATTTGTAATAATAATGAAGGCGGTAAAGCAAGTGATTCATTAGGCTTGTAGTCAATTAAAACATCAAACTCTCGGGCTAGTTGTTTTACATAATCGCTGCGCTCAGATGTAGGTATGTTAGCTAACTGCTTGCTAAAACCCATGATCATTTTACTTTGCTGACTAAATTCATCCTGTGGGGTATGCGCTTGTTGACTAAAAGCATCAATAAGCCAGCCCAATACCACAATAGATAAAAGTGCACTGCCTAGAAGCGATATATAAAACTTTTTCATTTATTTATTCATCACTTTATTACCACGCAGTAGAAACAAGTAAATATCCACGGCCCCAAATAGTTTTAATTTTTTCAGGGTTTTGTGGATCATCATTAAACTTTTTACGAAGTGCAGAAATAAGTACATCAACACTTCTATCAAGCCCATCATACTCTCTGCCTTTGGTTGCTTTAAATACAGCGTCGCGAGAGACTACTTGCCCTGCGTTACTCGCAAGGTAGTGAAGCAGTAAATATTCAGCACTTGATATATTTACGTCTTGCTCGTTAAGTTTTACATTTCTAGATTCAGTATCAATACTAAGCGCACCAACATTAATAACACTTTCGTTAACGTGTGGCGTATTTGGCTCATTTTTTTGGCGAAGGGCTGCTTTTATACGCGCTAGCAATGCACGAGGACGCACAGGTTTCATTATGTAGTCGCTTGCACCTACTTCTAGACCAATAACTTCATCCATTTCTTCATCGCGTGCAGTGAGCATTATGATAGGCGAATTATAAAAACTACGAAGCTCTCTACATACGCTTATACCATCTTGCCCTGGAAGCATAATATCTAGGAGCACGATATTTGGATTTAATGTTTTGACTTGGCTAATTACTTCGTCACCTCTGTGACAAACATGCGTTGTGTAGCCTTGCTCTGTTAAATATTCAGCAACCCATTGAGCAAGAGATACATCGTCTTCAACGAGTAAAATAGTGCCGTAGTTATCCATGAAAATATCCTTAATGCGATTGGTATTAAAATAGTCGCCAGCGGCGCTTTTTTTGCCTGTTTTGATATACCCATTGAAGCTTTACTTCGGCAACACTAATTATTTTAGATGTATTGCTGTCAAATAGTTCAAATGAAATACTTTGCTGTGAATCAAATGCATAATTAAAAGTACCGCTCTGTTGCTTGAGCCAACATTGCATTATGTACTTTGAGGTGGCGTCACGTAGGCAGTAATTACCAATGATAGGTTGCTCCCACGTTAGCGTAACGTCAGCATAGCAATTTCGCCCTTCGCGAAGTGCAACGCACGTGTCGGGTAGTGCTATGAGTGCTTCAGGAGGTTCCTGAGCTTTAACAGTAAAGGTACTGGGGAAGATCAGTAATACACAGATCCATCTAAAATACATAACGTAGGCCTACCTTGGCTTTATGTTGATATCCTTGGGAAATAATTGGGCTGTCGTCAATTTCTTTAGAAAACCATGTGGTAAGCCAGCCGGATAAAAACACCCAATCTTGGCTTATTGGGTACTCAGCATGGAACTCAAAAATAATACTGGTACTGGCATTACTGCTGTAAATAGGGCGAAGGCTGGTGGCTTCATCGCTATCAATGCCAAAATAATAATTAGTAAAGTCAGCAGAGTAGGCGCTTAAGCCAACACCCGATCTAAACTCCCAGTTTCGCCATGGCAAAATGTGACTAAAAAAGCTGTTTATAACCCAGCCATTGTGCGCGCCAGATACATCATGAAGGTATTCAAAAGAGAATTGAGAATTTTCAAATCGACGAGAAAGTCGAAGGCCGACGTCAAAGTCGTAATTACGTTTTTTTATACCTTGGAGTTCTTGTATAACACCGTGGTTATAAAACCCTAGGCCTTTTTCGTCAAATCCAGCTTGAGTATTTGTGCCTAATATATCTAGGCCCCAATCAAATTTATCTATAAGACTGTAGCCTATTACAAGGCCGCCACTGAGCTGATTGTGATCGAAATCAAGGTAAAATTTATCGTAGGAAACAGCAAGACTTAAATCGAGCTCAACGCCTTTGTCGTAAGACTCAATGCCGACAAGGTAAGAATCTTCAATATAAAAGCCCGCGCCAGCACTCCAATCCCACGCAAAGCCTTGGGTTGGCTCTAACGTATTATCTGCATAATAGCGGTTACTTGCCATACTCGATGTGCTAAAAATGCAGCAAAAAAGCAGTGTTATGCTCAGTAAAGTATGGTTAAGCAAAGCGTTTCTCATCCCTTAGGGCCTAATTATTATTTGTTATTAACCGTAGTATATTGTTAATTCGTTCCTTTAATCTGTAAAAAAATGTAGTAAGTGTTAGGTCTGTTGATCTTTCAAGGTTAAATTTGCAGCAGTCTGTTTGGTATTTAGGCAAGGCAGAGCCTATACAGTGTGGTTATTCCCCATAAATAGGCGATAACGTAGCATTAATACCAAACAGGCGCTGCCCAAAGGGTTCTTCCTTGGGGCTATTTACTCTTTGTTGCTCGGTTTTTACTTATTCTTACATGGATGTAAGCCAGTAGAATAACGCAGGAGCAGTTATCGAGCCACTAGGTTACAAATCTCGCGCCGCGATTAAATAGCCCCTAGTTTGAACAAATTTTAATCCGTAAAGATCAAGAGACCCTAATTTACTGAACTTTAATTTTATCGATTAATATACTGCTCAAGTAAAACTGCATCATAGGTGTTAATGCACTTACTTCTGTTCTGTTACATGGACCGCTAAGTTTGGTAAGACTAGATAGTTTTGACAACGTTTTGTACTGAGGGATTTGAATGTCTTTCCCAAGTCTTTCAATGCGAGCTTCATCAGTGTTTTGTTGATGAACAAAAGCGACAACCTCAAGCTCATTAGTTATTTTTTGCTCTTCGGTAAAATTGTAAATTAGCGGCTCGCGATGAAAACTAGCACTGTCGATAGATGATTTAGCAAACCAAACAACATCACCCGATGACTTGTGCGTAAGACGCATACTAACTTGTGCGAACATAGCTGCGCACTGTTGGGTTGGATATTGTTGTGCAACATTTGAATATAAAGTAAAAGGATTCTCTGGTTGCTTTATTGCGTACTTGGTATCGTCTGTAAAAGTTAAATCGAGTTGCTGAATTGTCAGTGTATAGTCGCTGTTATTTTTAGTTGTCACTTTTAGTTGTTTATCATTCAGTGCTTGGCTAATTTGCGATAGAAGTTTATCGGTCACGCTCGCTTTATCGGTAATGATTTTTACTGTCTGGTTTCTAACTACTTTATGTGCAGGAAGTTGAACCGATTTAACTTTTGGAGATGAGTGCTCTGTAGTGTACTCAAGCTGATAGGTCTGACTTTTTAATGTTGGCTTTAACGGCATAGCCAATGGCTCGGCTGGCTGCTTTGTAATAGCACAACCAGTTGATAATAATATAAAAAGTGACACAACTAAAAAACGCATAAGTACTAAACACCCGCTAAAAACCAAATAATCGTCGTATTGTACGTTAGTCCAAACAAAACTTCATGATATTATCTGCGCAGATGTGGTTAAAAAGATAAAATTTATAAAAATGAAGTATCTCAACTCTTTATTGTATAGCCTACCTGCTTTGTGTTTGTTGTTTAGCTCTGTGGGTTTTGCGGCAAAAGCGGATCCTGATTGGGATGCATTTGTAAAAAAATACGGCCGTTACGCACAAAAAAAATTAAAAAGTAAAGGTATACCTGGTGCAGCGCTTTCGATTGTAAGTATAAACAACTCAGACTACATCCACACTATGGGCGTAACTAAAACACGAAATGGACAAAAAGTTAATAAGCATACCCGCTTTAGACTTGCGTCTGTTTCTAAGACATTTGCAGGCTCGTTATCAGCTAAATTGGCTGCTAACGGCCTACTGGAGTTAGATAAGCCTGTTAGTGATTACATACCTGATTTTAAAGGAACTGTATATGAAAATGATTTAAAGGTGTTTCATCTTTTAAGTCATTCAAGCGGGTTAGTTCCTAATGCATACGATAATTTAATTGAATCTCGTATGGATTACCCCGGTATTGTTGAAAAGCTACTTAGTATCAAACCAATTTGTAAACCTGGTGAATGTTATGGCTATCAAAACGTTATGTTTAGCCTTATAGGTGATGTGATATTACAAAGCAGTGGTAAAAGTTACGCGCAATGGTTACGGGAAACTATTTTTGCGCCTTTAAAAATGAGTGATGCCAGCTTAGGTTTTGAATCTATGGTTCAGGATGAAAATTACGCATTACCACACGTGCGCGGTACAAAACGTTGGTATAGCGCTAAGCTTAAAAAAAATTATTATAAAGTGGGACCTGCAGCGGGTGTAAACGCAAGCGCAAATGACATGGCCATTTGGTTAAAAGCCCAGCTAGGGCAATACCCAGATGTTTTGTCATTGGATACTCTAGCAAAGCAAACGCGTCCTTATACACATACAAAAAAAGAAATGCATCGCAGGGTGTGGAAAAAACACCTTAATGAGGCTTATTACGGACTAGGTTGGCGGGTTTATAATTATGCTGATGAAACGCTTTACTATCATAGTGGCTGGGTGCAAGGATATAGAAGCGATGTGGTTGTGTTTCCCCACTTAAATGTTGGTTTTAGTTTAATCGTTAATGCTGAAACCGGCGTAATTAATGAATTAACAACTGAATTTATCGACAGGCTATTAGAATACAAACGAGGTAAAAAAATATGAATAAAATAATATTAGCAATCACTTTTTTAGCCTTGTCATTTAATTGTAGTTTGGCATTTGCCGCACCTGACGAGGTATATTTGTTTCGTCATAGCGAAAAGTTAACGGGGAAAAACCCAGCGCTCTCAGAAGAGGGGAAGGCACGTGCAAATAATTTAGTTACTTTGTTTAAAGAACATCAAAATATACATCTTTTTAGCAGCAACTATAAACGCACGTTGCAGACAGCCGCACCTTTGCAGGCACATTTTAATACCAAATTAAATGTGTATAACGCAGGTGAGCTAAGTGATTTAAAAAAAGAGTTACTAAAACTAAAAGGTGTAGTTGTTGTTATAGGGCACAGTAATACCACACCGCAACTAGCCGAGCTGCTTTCGAATGAAAAAGTGTCAGCAATGAGTGAAACACAATTTACTCAGTACTTTATATTGAATAAGAAGCCGAGGAGTAATGGTAGCGAATATGATTTAACCCATCATAAAATGAGCTTTTGATTTAAAACGTTAAATAATAAAAAACCAGCATTAAGCTGGTTTTTTCAATTTGAACGCACTAAATCCTTTAACAGGAATAATTAGTTACGAGGTAAATGTATTTTTTTCTCAACGCTTTGACGATAAAGCACAATAGTGTGACCTATCGTTTGTAGCTTAGTCGCACCAGTTTCACGTACGATTGCTTCAAAAATTAGTGCTTTTGTTTCACGATCGTCAGTTGGAACTTTAACTTTGATTAATTCGTGAATTTCTAATGCACTTTGAATTTCTACTACTACGCCTTCGGTTAAACCGTTAGAACCTAGTAAAACTACAGGCTTAAGGCTATGTGCCTGACCTTTTAAAAATTGCTTTTGTTTGTTTGATAATGTCATGTTTATACAAATTTTGCTGAATATGGCTTGAATTAAGGGTATTCTAACGCCATCTAAAGAATATTACTAATTAGTTGCGTGTTAATTTATGACAAATAAAAAACAGTCAGCCAGTTCACAGCGATGGCTGAAAGAACATTTTGATGATAAATATGTTCAAGAAGCGCAAAAAAAAGGCTGGCGTTCCCGAGCGGTTTTTAAATTAGATGAAGTACAAAATAGAGATAAGATACTTCGTCCAGGTATGACAGTTGTTGATTTAGGGGCAGCGCCAGGAAGTTGGTCTCAATATTTGGCAGAGAAAGTCGGTGACAAAGGTCAAGTGATAGCGTGTGATATATTACCGATGGACTCACTTGCTGGTGTTGACTTCTTACAAGGCGACTTTCGTGAAGAATCAGTATTAAATGCGTTGTTAAAACGTATTGATGGTAAAAATGTTGATGTGGTACTCTCTGACATGGCACCAAATATGAGTGGCAATAACTCAGTAGATCAAGCAGGTAGCATGTATTTGGTAGAACTTGCGCTAGATATGTGTAGCCAAGTACTAAAGAAAAATGGCGCATTTATTGTTAAAGTTTTCCAAGGCGAAGGCTTTGATCAATACTTGCAAGATGTACGTAATAGTTTTAAAGCAGTGAAAATACGCAAACCTGATGCCTCACGTGCCCGTTCTCGGGAAGTATATATAGTAGCGACTGGATACAAACTGTAGTACAGTTGCTTGGCGTTTAGTTGAACTTAAATTAATTGGATACAAGAGGTTAACCCCTTGAGCGATATGGCGAAAAATTTAATACTATGGCTGGTGATTGCAGTTGTGCTGATGTCAGTCTTTCAGAGCTTTAATGGTGGCGAGCAAGTTGATCGTCAAACTAGTTACACTCAATTTGTTAAAGATGTCCGTAGTGGCTCTTTACAAGAAGTTATTATTGACCGTGGTACAGGTAATATTACTGGTACTAAGAGCAGTGGTGAGCGTTTTCAAACAACGATGCCAATGTACGATGAAGATTTAATTAATGACTTACTTAAAAATGATGTAAATGTGAAGGGTGTACAACCTGAAGAACAATCATTTTTAGCAAGTATATTTATTTCTTGGTTCCCAATGATACTGCTTATAGGTGTGTGGATATTCTTCATGCGTCAAATGCAAGGCGGCGGCGGTAAAGGCGCTATGTCATTTGGTAAGAGTAAAGCTCGGTTAATGAGCGAAGACCAAATTAAAACAACGTTTGCCGATGTGGCAGGTTGTGATGAAGCGAAAGAAGACGTTACTGAATTGGTCGACTTTTTACGTGACCCATCAAAATTTCAAAAGCTTGGCGGTAGTATTCCTAAAGGCGTACTGATGGTTGGCCCTCCAGGTACCGGTAAAACGCTACTTGCAAAGGCAGTTGCTGGTGAAGCAAAAGTACCGTTTTTTACAATTTCGGGTTCAGATTTTGTTGAAATGTTTGTGGGTGTTGGTGCATCACGTGTACGTGATATGTTTGAACAAGCTAAAAAAGCGGCGCCTTGTATTATCTTTATAGATGAGATTGATGCTGTTGGTCGTAAACGTGGTGCTGGTATGGGCGGCGGTAACGACGAGCGTGAGCAAACACTTAACCAAATGCTAGTAGAGATGGATGGCTTTGGTGGTAACGAAGGTATAATCGTTATTGCAGCAACTAACCGACCAGATGTATTAGACCCAGCATTACTTCGTCCAGGTCGTTTTGACCGTCAAGTTGAAGTAGGTTTACCTGATATTCGTGGTCGTGAGCAAATACTTAAAGTACACATGCGTAAAGTGCCATTAGGCGATAACGTAGAAGCGGCTCTTATAGCACGTGGTACTCCTGGTTTCTCAGGTGCTGATTTAGCAAACTTAGTAAACGAAGCTGCGCTTTATGCTGCACGTGGTAATAAACGTGTTGTAAGTATGGCTGAATTTGACGCTGCTAAAGACAAGATCATGATGGGCGCAGAGCGCAAGACCATGGTGATGAGCGAGCAAGAAAAAGCAATGACTGCGTACCACGAAGCAGGCCATGCAATTGTTGGCCGTATGGTGCCAGAACATGATCCAGTTTATAAAGTATCTATTATTCCACGTGGCCGTGCGCTGGGTGTAACAATGTACTTACCAGAACAAGATCGTGTTAGCCATTCAAAAGAGCTTTTAGAATCAATGATTTCTAGCCTTTATGGTGGCCGTATTGCTGAAGCGCTTATTTACGGTGCAGATAAAGTAACAACGGGTGCAAGTAATGACATTGAACGAGCTACAGATATAGCGCGTAAAATGGTTACGCATTGGGGTTTAAGTGAAAAACTAGGTCCGTTACTTTACGCTGAAGATCAGAACGAAATGTATATGGGTGGCGGTGGCAGCCGTTCATCTAGCATGTCAGACGATACAGCTAAAATAATTGATGCAGAAGTACGTTTATTTTCAGATCGTAACTATCAAAGAGCAGAAGAAATATTAAAAGAAAACATTGATATTCTTCACTCAATGAAAGATGCATTAATGAAATACGAAACTATTGATGCTAAGCAAATTGATGATTTAATGGCACGCCAACCGGTGCGTGAGCCGCGTGATGCACATGACCGTCACGAAGCAAAACCGGTAAAAGCGGAAGAACCTCAAGAGCCAGTAGTTGATGAAAGTCAAAATACTGACGATTCATCAAAAAAAGATGAAACAAACCTTGATGATAAAGCTGAATAATCGTTAAAATAGTAATGAAAGCCCCGAACTTCGGGGCTTTTTTGTATCAGCTATTTAGAAAAAGAATAAAGGTTGGCAATGACTAGCATACTAAAGCTTCCGAGAGGGCGTACGCTTAATCTTGAAAAGCCCGTTATTATGGGGATATTAAATGTAACGCCGGATTCGTTTTCTGATGGTGGGCAGTTTTTAGATCCCAAAATAGCGCTAAAGCGCGCTATGCAATTATTAGATGACGGTGCGACAATTTTAGATATAGGGGGCGAATCTACTCGCCCTGGCGCGCCAGATGTCAGCTTAGAGGATGAACTTTCTCGAATAATCCCTGCTATTAAAGCGATACGTCAGCACAGTGATTGCATTATTTCAATTGATACTAGTAAAGCACTGGTAATGGAGCAAGCAATACTCGCAGGGGCAGACATAGTCAATGATGTTAGAGCTTTACAAGAGATAGACGCCTTAGAAACGGTTGCGCAGTATGAAGATGTAGCAATTTGTTTAATGCATATGCAAGGGCAGCCCCGCAGCATGCAATCGGCACCTCATTACGATAATTTGTTTGCAGATATAAATATGTTTTTTAGTGAACGTATTAAAGCATGTGAAACAGCTGGGATTAAGTTTGAACGACTTATTCTAGACCCAGGTTTTGGATTTGGAAAAACGCTTAGTCATAACTATCAAATATTGGCTAGGTTTGATGATTTTAATAAGTTAGGTTTGCCATTATTGGCCGGATTATCTCGTAAATCGATGATAGGTAATTTATTAAATAGAGATACAAATGAACGGTTAGCGGGCAGCTTAGCGGGTGCGTTAATCGCAGCGCAAAATGGCGCAAAAATTATTCGTGTACATGACGTAAAAGAAACCGCAGATGTACTTGGTGTATATCAAGCCTGCGAACAAGGAATTTCACAATGAAAGAAAGAAAATATTTTGGCACCGATGGCGTGCGTGGACTTGTAGGCGCTGCTCCTATAAACCCTGAGTTTGCAATGAAGTTAGGCTGGGCTGCTGGACGTGTATTATCACAAAGTGGTACTAAAAAAGTAATTATAGGTAAAGATACACGTATTTCGGGCTACATGCTTGAAACCGCACTTGAAGCTGGTTTAATCGCCGCTGGTATTGATGTTGTATTATTGGGTCCTATGCCTACACCTGCTGTAGCCTACTTAGCTCAAACATTTCGTGCAGAGGCAGGAATTGTAATTAGTGCTTCACATAATCCGTATTACGATAACGGTATTAAGTTTTTTAATGGTCAAGGTTTAAAGCTCGATGATGCAGTAGAACTTGAAATAGAAGCAATGCTTGATGAGCAAATGACGTGTGTTGCTTCAGATAAATTAGGTAAAGCATCGCGTTTAGTTAGTGCGGATGGCAGGTATATAGAGTTTTGTAAGAGCCAGTTCCCGCAAGGCCTATCTTTAGAAGGTCTTAAAATTGTTGTCGATTGCGCAAATGGCGCTACTTATCATATTGCACCTTCTGTTATGCGTGAACTTGGCGCAGAAGTAATGACACATGCATGCGAGCCTAATGGCGTTAATATCAATCATGAATGTGGCGCTACTCACGTAGATGCCCTTAAACGTAAAGTGCTTGAACTTAAAGCCGACGTAGGTATTGCATACGATGGTGATGGTGACCGCGTAATGATGGTTGATCATAATGGCCGCGTTTTTGATGGTGATGATCTGGTTTATATTATTGCTTGCCAAGCAGCCCAAGATGATAATTTGGGTGGTGGTGTAGTTGGCACTGTTATGTCTAACATGGGCCTTGAAAATGCTTTAAAAGCAAAAGGTATCGAGTTTGCTCGCAGTAAAGTAGGGGACCGCTATGTTATGGAATTACTACAGCAAAAAGGCTGGAAAATTGGCGGCGAAAGCTCAGGCCATGTACTGAATCTAGATTTAATTAGCACGGGTGATGGCATTATATCAAGCTTGCAAGTACTGGCTGCTATGGTTGCACAAAATCGTACATTACAAGATTTAGGTGCTGGTTTTACCAAGTATCCAATGAAAATGATAAACGTGCGTTATACCGCTGGAACTGACCCTACAAAAGCACCTGAAGTACTTTCAGCTGTAGCAGAAGTTGAGCTTGCTTTAGGCGATAAAGGCCGTGTTTTACTGCGTAAATCAGGCACTGAACCTGTGGTTCGTGTTATGGTTGAAGCCGAGCAAGAAAAAATTGTAATAGACAGCGCTCAAAAAATTGCAGCTGTTGTAGAATCTATGAGCAAACAAACTGATTAATAACAATAACCTCTTGTAACTTTGGGCGAGAAAAGTTAATATCTCGCCCGCTTTCTAATGTGGAGTGGATAATGGCAATACGCAAGGCGATGGTCGCAGGCAACTGGAAAATGAATGGCTCTTTAGAGTTAGTTAAACAAATGTCTGACGCCATTAACGATGTAAAATCACAAGAGATGGACATTGTTTTATTTCCTCCATACCCACTTGTATCTGCAATGGTAGCTAGCGGTGTTTCTACAGGAGCTCAAACTGTTTCTGAAAATACACCTGGCGCATTTACTGGTGAAGTTGATGCGCAGCTTATAAAAGATTTAGGTGCAACTTACGTACTCGTTGGTCATTCTGAACGCCGCAGTATTTATAACGAAAGTAATGCAACAGTCGCTGAAAAGTTTGCTAGGGCACAGCAAGTTGGTTTAACACCAATTTTATGTGTAGGCGAAAGCGAAAGCGAGCAAGAGAACGGTCAAACTGAACAAGTAGTTGCTGCACAAATTGATGCAGTAATAGAGAAATTAGGTGTAGCAGCACTGAAAGATTCTGTGATAGCATACGAGCCCGTTTGGGCCATAGGCACAGGTAAGACTGCATCGCCAGAGCAGGCACAAACTGTTCATAAATTTATCCGTGACAAAATTGCATCACTTGACAGCAATTTATCACAAGGGCTTACCATCTTATACGGTGGTAGCGTTAATGAAAAAAATAGCGAATTATTATTTGCACAAACAGATATAGATGGCGGCTTAATTGGCGGCGCAAGTCTAAAGGCAGAGTCTTTTACTGCAATCTGTAACAGTGCAAAAGGGACTGTATAAGATGTACGAAATTTTATTAGTAGTTTATTTAGTTGTGGCTTTAGCTTTAGTTGGAATGGTTTTAATTCAACAAGGTAAAGGCGCAGATATGGGTTCTTCATTTGGCGCTGGTGCATCAGGCACTGTTTTTGGTTCGTCAGGTGCTGGTAACTTTATGACAAAAACAACCACAAGCTTAGCAACGGTATTTTTTGTTTTAAGCATTGTGTTAGGAAACCTAACAGCTGGTCAAATTAAAAAGACCGACGAATGGGAAAACCTAGAAGCAGCTCCAGCAGTAGAAACAGTAGTTCCTGTTGAAGAAGATGTTCCAGTAACATCTACAAAAGAGCAAAGCTCTGAAGTACCGAACTAATTTAGCGTAAAGCTATCGTTAAACGATTTATCTTCCTCAAATAAGTCACATGTTTAACACCTGAGCGAAAGTTTAAAATGCGGATGTGGTGGAATTGGTAGACACGCCACCTTGAGGGGGTGGTGCTTTAGGGCATGGGGGTTCAAGTCCCCCCATCCGCACCAAATTTAGAAACCAGTAGCAGTGATGTTACTGGTTTTTTTGTGCTTGAAATACATTTTGAGTATTTTCGAATATTATTTTATTGTTGTGAATTAATGCCGTATAGACCTTTTCGATCGCAAGACAATTTTTGGATCGTTGAAATAGAGTGCATTGCAGGCATATATTTGGTTTTTTGTTGAGGTATCATTTGATACCTCTAGCCCTGATGGGTTTGCGCTCCTAGCACCTCATAAATCCAGCGGCTTATGATTGTCCTTGGTATTAAAAGGTTTCGTATAGGGCTGTGCTGAACTGTACCAATCAATCTCTATTATCAGTAATATTACAAGGTTGTTTACTTATATACTTTTCTAAAACCCATTTAGGCTGTTAATTGAATGCGCTTTTAAATTTTTAATCTTATTGGGAACGCAGCATCACCCACGCCATACGCGCCATTTATTCGTTAAAGCAACGGTCGCGTTATTGTAATTACTGCACTCTTTCAATTGTCTTGTCCACTACACCACTTACAAAGAATCTAAATGCCATATTGATTTTTATAATAAGCAATATGACTATTTTGTAGTTATTTCAGGTGTTAATAAAGTGTAAATGTGGAATGTGATTTTTATTGGGAGCCTTATAACACTAAAAGTAGAATGCTAGTGTTAACGCTCACTCGGTAGGCATCTACAAAGTACGGTCTAAAAAATTAAGTACGGATTGCACTAAGCACTTAATTAGATCTAATTTTGACTTGATACTTGCAGGAAAAAACAAAAAGAAAAAAGTTAAAATAACTAGGTTTGAAGTAAGTCCACTTAGCTATTAATTTTATTTAAGTTTTTTTTACACCAAAGTAATGCTTGTTGTTTATTTTTCACAGCAATCTTTTGATACACTTTGTGTAAATGTACGCGAACAGTAGCTTCACTTATAAATAAAGAGTCTGCAATTGCACTTGAATGTAAGCCAGAAAACAGTAAATTTAATACTTTCATTTCTTTGCAGGTTAAGTTATTGGATTGCAGTGTAGTTTGTTGTTCACTCGCTAGCATTTGCCTCATCCAACCGTCAGTTACTGCACGTGGAAACCAAAGTTTTCCTTGTTCTATTGCTTCTAACCCTTGCTGAAATAGTGCCTCGTTAGTGCCTTCATAAAACAACCCTTTTAAATTTGGCCACTCTTTTAATGCAAGTACATCACTGTCTTTAGGGACGTCAAAAATGGCGAGTCCTTGATGACCACTTTTTAACATGAACTGATTAATGAGTTCATAATTCGTAATGACGTTTAAGGCTTGATAGTTCACAAGTAATATGTCGAAGTGGGCAGCAACACAAAAAAGTGAAGTATAATTTGGGTTATTAAAACACTGCACATGCTTATCGGTTGTATTTGCTATATTCATAATATTCTATCCATAGATTACATTTTGGTACTATATTCTTATTTTTGGTTAAATTCAATGATAGGCTAATTCATTTATGTTCTTTTATTGTTCTTTTTTTGTTTTTGGAAAGCGAGTGGCCAAGATACTTGTCTATTTATATCGCTAAATTAAATTATTATTTTTTTATTATAATACAATTATTTAGTGCGTTTTTAAGTCTTTAAGTGTAGTGAAAAATTTAAATTCACCTGTTGATTCATGTGTTTATTTAAATAATTTATACATTTATTTACAATTCTGTCATATAATACCTATCCAGAGGAAAGATGCTATTTAGCGTCTTTTTTTATGCCTAAAATTTATATTATCAATATAAAAGCATAACTAAAATCACACGGTATCCTTTGGAGAATATTTTGAAATTACGTAACCTCTCACAACTAAGCTTAGCAATTTTTGCTGCACTCACTACCTCTGTAAACGCCGAAGAAACTAAAACAACAGCTAAACAAGACGCATTTGAAAAGATAGAAGTCACAGCTCGTAAACGTACAGAGAGCCTGTTTGAATCTCCAACCGCTATCACTTCAATTGGCGCTAACCTAATTGATAAAGCCAATATGAGTAACCTAGAAGATATTGGTAAATATGTTCCAAATTTAAATATTACCCGCTATGGCGTGGGCAATTCTGCGCATGCGTCTGTATTTATCCGCGGTATAGGTTTGCAAGATCACATAATAACTACCGATCCGGGTGTGGGTGTGTATCTTGATGGTGTGTACTTAGGTCGTCAAATGGGTTCTAACTTATCATTACCTAATGTTGAGCGTGTTGAAGTGCTTCGTGGCCCACAAGGTACTTTATATGGCCGTAATACATTAGGTGGCGCTGTAAATGTAATTACAAAGCAACCTGGTGATGAAGGTATTGTTACTACTACAGCTAAGCTGGGAAGTCGTGGACGTATTGCCGGTGATGTTTATTTTAATAACTCACTAACAGATGATGTAAGTATGTCTGCAAGTGCATCGTACAAAACACGTGATGGTGTGGGCGAAGCTGTTAATTTAGCAAACCCAGAAAAAGAAATTGGTGAGGAAGAAGAATTTAGTGGTCGTGTTGCACTTAAATGGCAAGCAAATACCGACTTAGCATTCACTTTTTCTTTAGATGGTGTTGATAACGAATCTGGCCAATCGCCTTATACAATTGAATTGACAGACCCACTAGACTCAAATGATGTTTTTAATGGCGACTTCCCATTATTGACTCAAGATTTAATTCCATCAGACCCTGATGATTTAGGCACAACTGTTGCGGGTATTGAATCTACCTCTTACTCAGGTTGGGGCACATCGTTCTCGGCTGATTGGGCAATTAACGATACTTATACGACTAAATTTATCTCAAGCTACCGTACATCTGAGTATGAAGGTGGCCTAGATGACGATGCATCACCTTTAAACTTATCTGAGTTTCCAGAGGAGGGCGGTGCTGATCAGTACTCGTTTGAAATTCAACTAAATGCAACATTTGATAATATGGACTTTGTGTCAGGCCTTTACTTTTTTAATGAAGATGGCTTTACACGTTCAGGCCCATTTGTATTCAGCCCATTTAATACACCTAATGGCTTGTTGAATGATGGTGTAACAGAATCATTTGGTGGTTACGGCGAATTTGAAATTAACCAAGAAACTAATTCGTATGCAGCATATATAAATGCCAGCTACGATTTAACTGACGATTTAACGGTTGGTGGTGGCCTTCGTTATTCAAAAGATAAGAAAGATGCAAATGCTATATTCCCATCATTTCCAACTCGTAAGTATGTAAGTGCGAATTTTGATGCAGTTACGTGGGATGTAAATGCATCTTATCAGCTTAGCAATAATATGAATGTGTATGGCCAGATTCAAAAAGGCTATCAAACAGGTGGTTTTCCACCGCGTCCATTTGGTGGACCAGATCAATTTGTATCGTTTAACGAAACAAAAGCGGTTAACTACGAAATGGGCTTAAAAGGCCAAGTACACGAAAATGTATCTATGATGCTTGCGGTATTTGTGACTGATTACACTGATTTAGCATTACCGTTTTCAGACCCAACAGCAGGTGGCGGTTTCGTAACAATTGTAGAAAATGCGGGTCAGTCTAAAGCACAAGGTATTGAGCTTGAAACAACCGTCGCTATTACTGATGACTTTACTATTCGCAGTGCAGTTGGTTATTTAGATTCTGAAATAACAGAAGTGGCTGAGGGTGTACAAGGTATAGGTAAAGGCGATTCACCAGCACTTACACCACGCTGGACTGTAATGGTTGCACCTTCTTACTTTATGGATTTAGAGAGCGGCGCAACACTTGCATTTAATGCTAACTATTCGTACCGAAGCGACATGCAAGGGCAATCAGTTTATAACCAAAGTGAGACAATAGATTCACGTGAACTAGTTGGTTTTAATATTTCCTACACTAATCCATATGGCGATATGGAAGTTACACTGTATGGTGAAAACGTTCTAAACGAAGTTTACGATGTTGGTCGTCTACAACAATCAGGTTTTGTTGGCGTAATGCGTAGTAATGATCGAAGTGAATTTGGTTTGAAATTCAAAAAAGACTTTGAGCTATAAACTAAAATCAAGTAAATAAAATATAATGTAATTGAAGTTTATTTTGCATAATAAAGGCCGAATCATGCTGTGATTCGGCCTTTGTGTATTCAATAGTAAGGTTATTATTTGCATCGTTTAAATTCCTAATTTTAATTGCTGATTTAAAACAATCCACATCCCCATTTTTGAGTGTTTGTATTAACTAAAATGCGCCTTTTTAGTTTGTGTAAAGGCTAGGTTGTTCGCTACAATGGCGCCTCTTAATTGCCAAACGGACTCTGTAATGAAAATTCTTGCCGATCAAAATATGCCTTTAGTTGAGCAGTACTTTGCAGACTTTGGTGAGGTTGAGCGTTTTGATGGTCGTAAATTAACGCCTGAACAATTAATAGATGTAGATGTTCTTCTTACTCGTTCGGTGACAAATGTTAATCATGAACTTTTGGTACAAGCTGACAAGTTGAGCTTTGTAGGTACTGCCACAATCGGCATTGACCATATTGATACGCAATTACTGCATGATAGAAATATTGCTTTTACAAGTGCACCTGGTTGTAATGCGGTTGCTGTAGCTGAATATGTAATTAGTAGCTTATTTGCATTAAGCCAAGAAAATGCGCGTCCATTGTGTGGTCAAACAATTGGTATTGTAGGGATGGGCAACATTGGTACATGTTTGGCGCAAAAATTAAAAGCATTAAACGTAGTTGTACTGCTGTGCGATCCGATTAAGCACGAACAAGGCTTATTACAAGAGCATGTAGCGCTTGATGAGTTATTAGCGCAGTCAGATGTTGTTACTTTTCACGTTCCCCTTGTTAAAAGTGGCGAGCATAAAACACTGCACATGATGGGTAAAGAGCGTTTAAAGGCACTTAAGCCAGGAACCACGCTAATTAATGCAAGCCGTGGCGATGTAATTGATAACCAAGCATTACTTGAGGTAATGGAAGCTGGGGCTGATTTAGATTTAGTACTTGATGTATGGGAGAAAGAACCCAATATTTTAACTGAATTACTAGAGCATGTTCGTTACGCTAGTGTGCACATTGCAGGGCATACACTTGAGGGGAAAGCTCGTGGTACACAAATGTTGTATCAAAAATTGTGTGACCTAAAAGGTGTTGAGGCGATTAAATCGTTGGATGATTTTTTACCAACACCAGCCATTACAAATGCAACTGTTACGCAAAGCCTTAATGAGCAAGATATTGCCCGTTTAGTGCATTTAATTTATGACGTACGCCGCGATGACGGAATTTTACTTCGTCATTTAGAAGGTGAGGGCTTTGATAGTTTACGTAAAAACTATCCTATAAGGCGAGAATTTAGCACTTTATTTCTACAAGGTGATAGCCCACAACTAGCAGCACTTAGCCAGCTTGGCTTTAGCATAGCTGAATAATTATTTAACTAACGATGTTGTTTTAATGTCGTTTATAGAGGAAGAAATATGTCGCAAAAATATAACGTTGCCGTACTTGGCGCTACTGGTTTAGTAGGCCGTCAAATCATTGAAACGCTAGCAGATCGTAAGTTTCCTGTCGATCAGCTTTTTTTACTTGCAAGCAGCCGCAGCGCAGGTGAAGACATAAAGTTTCGTGGTGAGACCATTGAAGTACTTGACGTTGAAGGCTTTGACTTTAGCCAAGCGCATATAGGTTTGTTTTCTGCTGGTGGTAGTGTATCTGAAAAATATGCTCCTATTGCTGCTGATGCCGGCTGTATTGTAATTGATAATACATCGCACTTTAGAAATGATTTTGAAATCCCGCTAGTGGTGCCAGAAGTTAATGCTTCAAGTCTGGCTGATTTTAGAAACCGTAATATTATTGCTAACCCTAACTGTTCAACTATTCAGATGATGCTAGCACTTAAACCAATTTATGATGCTTATGGAATAGACCGTATCAACGTATCCACTTACCAAGCTGTATCGGGTGCAGGTAAAGAAGCGGTTGATGAACTTGCAAAGCAAACAGCTAATTTGATGAATGCACGTCCAATGGACAATAAAGTATTTCCAAAGCAAATTGCATTTAACGTTATTCCTCAAATTGATAGCTTTGAAGATAATGGCTATACACGCGAAGAAATGAAAATGGTAAATGAAACTCATAAAATTTTGGGTGATACCACTATTGCAGTAAATCCTACATGTGTACGTGTTCCCGTGTTTTTTGGTCACTCAGAATCAATTAATATTGAAACGCGTATGCCTTACGATTTTGAGCACGTTAAGCAACTTTTAAAAGATGCGCCTGGTGTCGAGCTAATTGATGATGAAGGCGATTACCCAACAGCAGTTTCTGACGCTAGTGGTAACGATACTGTTTATATAGGCCGATTACGTGCTGATATTTCTCATCCTCATGGATTAAACATGTGGGTTGTAAGTGATAACACTCGTAAAGGTGCTGCAACTAACAGCATTCAAATTGCAGAAGAGCTTATTGCCAATTACATGTAATAGTTAATTGCGCTAAACATGCTTTTTGAAGCGGTAAACAGTAGTTGTTTGCCGCTTTTTGTTTATATGGCTTGTCAAATTTTTGCCGTTTAATTTTAAAAATACAAAAACTGATTGATAACACTCAATAAATTAATATTTATAAAGATGTTTTAAGGCATTTATTTTCAAGGTGTTGCGATGGATATTACGCTCTAACTGGTTTATAGTTTGTAATTGGAATAGAGCTTGCAATAAAAATAGATTGTAATAATAAATGCGAGTCAGTCATTTGGCTGATAATAGCAATAATAAACAATATTTATGCACTTAAGTTTTAGGTGTTTTATTAATATTTAAATATTAAAGGATCAGCATGCGCGGTTTAGCTACACTTATTATATTAGCGTCTGCATTGATAGTAACGCCAGTTTACTCTCAGGACAGTACCCAATTAAAGGGGCCTAAAGGCGTTGACTATGGTGCGCAAGGGCGATCAATTGGGCCAATTAAACCAACAGACACACTTTGGCGTATAGCGGCTAAAGTGCGCCCAGATAACTCCGTCAGCATTTATCAAGTTATGCAGGCCTTGTATAACAAAAACCCCAACTCATTTTTAGAGCAAAATCTTAATCATATTCAAAATGGTGCCTATTTAAAAATCCCTACCTTAGCCGAAATCAAAGGTGTAAATACACAGCTTGCAAAACAACGTTCTGAGCAAGATGATGCATTATGGGAAAAGAAAAAAAATGGCACGCTTACACAAAGTGAAATTAACTCAGCGCAAACCAAAGTAACTCAAGCACGTAAAATTGACGTAGATGATGCTAAAAAAGAAATACAGAAAGAATTAAATGAGATAAAAACAGAGCAAGGTACCAAGCTGATTGAGTTACAACAACAGTTTAAAAACTCTGTAAGTAATGTAGAAGAAATTTTAGTTGAAAATAATAATCTTAAAAAACAATTATCAGGAATTTCAAAAGAGCTCGAAAATTTACGTTTACAACTGGGACAAGACAGCGAAATTCAAAATCAGTTAAAAGAACTGATTGGTAAACAAAATGAGATTATTGCTGAACAAAAAAAACAAGAGATAATACCAAAAGAGTCATTTGATTTTGGCTCATTACTTTCAAATCCGATAGTGCTGGGCTTGTTAATGTTTATTCCTGGGCTAGTGATTATTTTTGCTGTTGTTATGTTTTTACGAAAACGAGTAAATAAGCAAGACGAGCCACAAAACGACGATGATTTTTTACCGCAAACCCCAACTTATACTGGTGATGACGATTTAGGCTCAAGCTTAAATGACGATCCAATTGTCCCCGATCCTCTAGATGATTTAAGTGTTCAACTAGATGATAGTCTTGAAAATGATATGTTGCCTGATGATGATTTAGACGACGGCTTAGATGATTTTTCTGGTGGCGAGAATTTACTCGACCAAGACGAACTTGAAAGTCTATTAAGTGATGACATCATTTTTGATGATGAAAATACCGATGACAATGATGAACTTGATATTTTTATGCAGCAAGGGTTTGATCAACCTTCAGATGAAAACGCTGAAGATATAGATTTAGACTTATCTGATGACTCAATAAACAATGATGAAATTCTAACTAATGACGATTTAGATAGCCTGTTTGATGAAGATGACAGTCTACCTGAGTTTGATGCAGTGCAAACAAACGAAGCTTTAGAAGATGATAGCTTAGAATCCCATGATGAAATGGCGGCTTTAAGTGAGGAGCTTGCAGATGATGATAATTTTGATATAGATGAATTATTAGATCAGACATCAACAGAATTAGATACCTCAGATAACACTTTAGATGAACTTGATTCAAGCGACGACTTTGATTTAGATGATATAGATAGCTTAATTGATGAAGCGAATGAACCAAAAAGTGATGTGGTAGATGACTCAATTGATGCAGAGTTACTCGGCGAAAATGAACTTCTAGAAGAAAACGACAACTTTGATTTAGACGACATAGATAGTTTAATTGATGAAGCAGCAGTTGATGCTGCAGATGATTCATTAGTTGAGGAAAGTGACGACTTTGATTTAGACGACATAGATAGTTTAATTGATGAAGCAGCAGTTGATACTGCAGATGATTCATTAGTTGAGGAAAGTGACGACTTTGATTTAGACGACATAGATAGTTTAATTGATGAAGCAGCAGTTGATACTGCAGATGATTCATTAGTTGAGGAAAGTGACGACTTTGATTTAGACGACATAGATAGTTTAATTGATGAAGCAGCAGTTGATACTGCAGATGATTCATTAGTTGAGGAAAGTGACGACTTTGATTTAGACGACATAGATAGTTTAATTGATGAAGCAGCAGTTGATACTGCAGATGATTCATTAGTTGAGGAAAGTGACGACTTTGATTTAGACGACATAGATAGCTTAATTGATGAGGCAGCGGTTGATACAGCAAATGATTCATTAGTTGAGGAAAGTGACGACTTTGATTTAGACGACATAGATAGCTTAATTGATGAGGCCGCAGCTGATACTGCAGATGACTTGTTAGTTGAGGAAAGTGACGACTTTGATTTAGACGATATAGATAGCTTAATTGATGAGGCCGCGGTTGATACTGCAAATGATTTATTAGTTGAGGAAAGTGACGACTTTGATTTAGACAATATAGATAACCTAATTGACGATGAACTAAAAAATTCAGATGTAAGAGATTCAGAAATTGATAATGCATTGGCAGACTCAGTTGAGGATTTAGCAGATGCTCAAGAAGAATTAAATGTTGATAATATTGAGTCGCTTGCTTCATCATTAAATGAAGAGCCCGAGCTTGCAGAAGAGCCTGAGCTTAACGATGAGCCAGAGCTTGTAGAAGAACCTGAACTTAACGATGAGCCTGAGCTTGAAGAAAAGCTTGAGCTTGAAGAAGAACCAGAGCTTGTAGAAGAACCAGAGCTTGTAGATGAACCAGAGCTTATAGAAGAACCAGAACTTATAGAAGAGCCAGAGCTTATAGAAGAACCAGAGCTTATAGAAGAACCAGAGCTTGTAGAAGAACCAGATCTTGAAGAAGAGCCTGAGCTTTTAGAAGAACCAGAGCTTGAAGAAGAGCCTGAACTTTTAGAAGAGCCTGAGCTTATAGATATTACCGTAGATGATTTTTCAGACACATCAGAGTCGCTTCTTGATCCTGAAGATGCACTTGAAGAATATACAGATGATACTTTAAAGAGCGTTGATGAGCTTTTAAATGAGCTACAGCAAACTACAGATGATGACTATTTAGAAACACCTGATTGGTCTTTAGACGAGCTTGATGATGACCTTGAAGAAATAGAAGTAGACCTTGGTGACGATCCGCTAGCGGGCGACGATGATTCAGATCTTACTGAAATTGAAGAGCAGCTTGATAGCGAGCTTGTAACGCCAAGTGAAGAGTTGGATGAATATCCTGAACTCGAATTAGACGACGCTCAACCATTATTAGAGAGTGAGCCCTCGTTTGAGTCGCAAGAACCCAAAGAAGAAGCATTAGATGATGAAAATGCAGTAGCACTTAGTCAAACAGAGAAAGATCTCGTAAATGCGCTTATGGCAGATGGTGATTTAGATAGTTTAGAAGATGATTTCGATGATGAACTATTAATTGATAATGACTTCTCTGAATTAGAAACTGAGATTGAAGATGAGTCACTTGATGATGAATTACGTCAAAAAATTAATGATGAGGTTGATTCTGTTGAACCACCAAGTATAGAAGATGACACCAAACCCCTTAACCTTGATGAAGTTCAAGAAACATTAGAAAGTGAGTTGCCATTTACCCCTGAAGAATTACAAGGGGATGATTTAGATGGCGAGGCACCGGGAATAGCTTCTAGTCAGGCTGAGCAAGATTTAGCAAATGCGCTTATGACAGATGCTGATTTAGATGGTTTAGAAGATGATTTCGATGATGAACTATTAATTGATAATGACTTCTCTGAATTAGAAACTGAGATTGAAGATGAGTCACTTGATGATGAATTACGTCAAAAAATTAATGATGAGGTTGATTCTGTTGAACCACCAAGTATAGAAGATGACACCAAACCCCTTAACCTTGATGAAGTTCAAGAAACATTAGAAAGTGAGTTGCCATTTACCCCTGAAGAATTACAAGGGGATGATTTAGATGGCGAGGCACCGGGAATAGCTTCTAGTCAGGCTGAGCAAGATTTAGCAAATGCGCTTATGACAGATGCTGATTTAGATGGTTTAGAAAATGATTTTGATGATGAGATTTTAATTGAAAATGATTTTTCTGAATTAGATGCTGAATTTGACGAAGATAGTTTAGATCAAGCGCTAACTGATGAGTTATCAGACGAATCGCAAGAGCAAACAAATGCAGAGCGCCAAGCACAGTTAACAAGCTTAGATGAAGTGGGTAGCACTGATATTAGCTCTGACGACGAACTTGATGAAGAGTTTATGTCAAATTTGACGCAAACTGATTTTGGTTCATTACTTAGTGAGTTAGCAGAGCCTGAAGAGTTAAGTGTTGATGACAGCAGTGAATTTGATGTTGACTTTGACAGCTTGTTAAAAGAAGACTTAGAGACAGATGACCCATTGACTACAAAAGAGTCACTTGTTGAAAGTAGTGATGTTGAGCAGTTTGATAATGATGAATTTGTAGATATTGATTCATTATTAGAAGAAAGTGACGACGCTGAACTTGAACATGAACCTTACACCGACGTTAATATGGATGTCGGTTTGAGTGAGTTTGATGCATTACTTGCCGGTGATAATCCGACGGATGTTGATGCTGAAAGTGGTGGCTACTCAGCTAAACTTGATTTAGCGCGTGCCTATATTGAAATTGATGATTTTGATTCTGCGCTTAAAGTCATTGAGGATGTCATTAACAAAGGTCCTGAAGAAGTTCAAGAGGAAGCACTTAGCTTAAAAGCTAAACTAAAATAAAATAATTAAAATGTTTATAAGAACCCGTATCTGGCTCAGCTAAATACGGGTTTTTTTATGTGTATTGGTTTGATTACGACAGGTCTCCTTTTATTGCATCGTTAGATAGCATAAAATGCCTCGTTCATTAGCACAGTAGGTAAAACGGTAATTATGCGAGTAGCACTTGGAGTTGAATACAACGGCGCACGTTACAGTGGTTGGCAGCGTCAATCACATGTAAATAGCGTACAGCAAGAAGTAGAAAAAGCGTTGTCGCGTATCTGTAATCATCCTGTTGAGGTTATATGTGCAGGGCGTACAGATGCTGGTGTGCACGGTACAGGCCAAGTAATACACTTTGAAACGCAAGCCGATCGCGATATGGTCGCATTTACACTAGGTATGAATACTTTAATGCCTAAAGATATTGCTATTCGCTTTGCCCAACCGGTTGCTGATGACTTTCATGCCCGTTTTAGTGCTACAGCTCGTCGTTATCGCTATGTTATTTATAACTCTCCCCTACGAGGAGCCGTATTAAACGAGGGTGTTACGCATTTTCATCATCATCTTGATGAAACAAAGATGCAAGAGGCGTGTCAATATTTAATAGGTAAACACGATTTTACCTCTTTTAGGGCTATACATTGCCAAGCGAATACACCGACAAGAACAATTCATCATCTGTCGGTACAGCGCCAAGGTACTTACGTTATTATTGATATTAAAGCGAATGCATTTTTACATCATATGGTACGTAATATCACAGGCAGCTTAATGGATGTTGGTTTACATAAACAACAACCTATATGGATAAAAGAGCTACTTGATTGTAAAGAACGCGCAAAGGCCAGTGCTACCGCTAAGGCCGCTGGTTTGTATTTAGTGGATGTTGACTACCCTGAGCAATTTAATATTCCTCAAACACCTTTAGGCCCTTTATTTTTGCCTGATATAGATGTGGTATAAGTACTTTTTATAAGCACTTTTAACTACTAAGACCAGTTTTTTATACCGCGTTAGTGTAATTCATGTTTTAATTGAAAAAATTTGTCTGCTAATTGCTATTAGTAGGCTCGCGACACAGAACAGTATTAAGAGAGTTGCAAATGAGTTGGCTAGAAAAAATCTTACCTAAAACGACAAAATCATCAGGTCGTAAAGAAATCCCAGAAGGTGTTTGGGCTAAGTGTACATCGTGTGATTCAATTTTATATAAAGCTGAATTAGAAAAGTCATTAAACGTATGTCCTAAGTGTGACCACCACATGCGTGTTAGTGGCCGTAAGCGCCTAGAGCATTTTTTAGATGAAGGTGATCGTCAAGAGCTTGGTACACAACATGAGCCTAAAGACATTCTTAAGTTTAAAGATTCTAAAAAGTACTCTGACCGTATCAGTGCAGCGCAAAAAGCAAGTGGTGAAAAAGATGCACTTGTAGCTATGAAAGGCCGATTAAAAGGTATTCCGGTAGCAGCGGTAGCATTTGAATTCTCATTTATGGGGGGGTCAATGGCTTCTGTTGTTGGCGCTCGCTTTGTTGATGCTGTTGATCAATGTTTAGAGCATAACATGCCGCTTATTTGTTTTTCTGCATCAGGCGGAGCACGTATGCAAGAAGCGCTTATGTCGCTTATGCAAATGGCTAAAACAAGCGCTGCACTTGCAAAAATGACTGAAAAAGGTCTTCCATTTATTTCAGTAATGACCGATCCAACAATGGGTGGTGTATCGGCATCACTTGCTATGCTGGGTGATATTAACGTTGCTGAACCTAAAGCGTTAATTGGTTTTGCAGGTCCTCGTGTTATTGAACAAACTGTTCGCGAAACATTACCAGAAGGTTTTCAGCGTAGTGAATTTTTGCTAGAACACGGTGCAATTGACATGATTATTGACCGCCGTGAAATGCGCGATACCCTTGCACGCATTTTAGCTAAATTTATGAACTTGCCTTCTACGGAACAAGAGCATAGAGTAGCGTAAATTTCAGCTTTACTGATTACACGCTATGACAAAATCAATTCCTAGCCAATCATCAAGCCTTGATGATTGGCTTTTTTATTTAGAAAGTGTTCACCCAGCTAACATTGCAATGGGGTTAGAACGAGTTACTAATGTTGCCAACAATATTGGCCTTTTAAACACCCCAAGTAAAATTATTCTTATTGCCGGTACAAACGGTAAGGGCACCACTGCACGTTGCTTAGAGTCGCTATTGCTAGCGCAGGGGTTTAGCGTGGGTACTTACGCATCTCCTCATTTAATTCGTTATAACGAGCGTGTACGAGTTAATGGCGAAGAACTGGCAGACCAATTCCATATAGATGCTTTTCACCAGCTTGAGCAAGGCCGTAAAGACACTCCTCTTACTTATTTTGAATACGGTACTTTGGGTGCGTTGGCAATTTTTAAACGCTGCAGCGTCGATTATGTATTACTAGAGGTGGGTCTAGGTGGGCGCTTTGATGCTACAAATATAGTAACTCCCTTTGCAAGCGTGATCACCACCATCGATTTAGATCATAAAGAGTACCTAGGTGATACACGAGAGTTAGTGGCTTATGATAAAGCCGGTATTTTTCGTGAAAATACGCCTGCTATTATAGGGGATTTAAATATTCCTCACACAATGACTGATTATGGCAAAGAAATTAATGCCAATATGACGTTGTCGGGCAGTGACTTTATTTTCAAAGAAAATGCTGAGAGCTTTAATTGGCAATATAAAGAACATAATCTTGAAATAGATAAGCCAGCAATACCATGTCAAAATGCAGCAACGGCGTTAACTGCACTAAGTGTTTTAAGCTTATTACCTAGTGAGCAAGTCATACGAAGTTGCCTCGCTAATTTAGTTGTAGAAGGGCGGTTTCAGCAGTTAAGTACTGAGCCTTTAGTCTTTACCGATGTAGCACATAACCCTGAGTCGGCACGTTATTTAGCCAATAAGTTATCAAGCTATAAAGATAAAGGCTTTAAAATTCATGCATTAGCCGCTATGCTTGCTGATAAAGATAAAGCAGGTGTACTTAAAGAAGTAAGTCACTTGGTCGATGAGTGGTCATTAGCTAGTTTAAGTGGCCCCCGAGGCGACACTGCAAGTAATTTACAAAATGCGCTGCAGGGTATATCTCATCATAATACTATCAATAGCTATGATAGTGTGGCACAGGCACTAAGTGTAATTTTACCAAAACAACAAAGTGATACTATGTTGATTGTATTTGGTTCATTTTTTACAGTGGCCGGCGCTATTAATTACTTTAAAAAATAGAGAGGATGTCGGTGAACTCAAGTTTTATTAATCGCTTAGTCGGAACAAGTATAGTAGTGATCGCAGCAATTGTGTTTATCCCTAATATACTCGATGGCGAAAAAGTGCATTATAAAGAAGGCTTTAAAGCGATTCCTGATAGCCCTGAGTTCAAAACAATCGATCTTCAAGAGTCAATTGATGAAAACATGGCTAATGCTGAACCACTAAAACAAGATGAAATTGAAGATATTCAAGCTGATGATGAAGCTTTTGAGCAGCAAAATGCTATGGATGAGAGTGACTACGCTGTAGAGAATAAAGTTGTTGAAGCGACTATTGAACCTAAAGCTACACCAATTACAAAAGCGCCTGTTCAAGCTAAACCAAAACCTATTGCGCCTCGTAAAAGTGATGAAAACCTAACAAGTATGGCTTACGTTATTCAATTAGGTAGTTTTTCACATGTTGCAAATGTAAAAGCATTACAGGCTAAATTAAAAATTGAAGGGTTTAAAACGTTTACTAAACCGATTAAAACCCCAAATGGGACGTTAACCAAGGTATTTGTTGGTCCTTCGCTTGATAAAAATGAATTACAAAAGCAGCTTCCCCAGCTGAAAGAGCTTACTAAATTGAATGGTAAAGTTACGCAATACGAAGTTACAAAATAATTATAAAGAGGCTTGTATCACAAGCCTTTTTTTATTTATTTATATTTGTTTTTATCATTATCTTTATCTCATAATACCCATTCTATAATGTTAATTTTTTGTATTGACTACAACCCAGTAATCTCCCGTTTAAACTTGCATACTAACGATGTTTGGGTATAGAATGCGCCCCAAATTAGCGACTAATTGGTTCTTATGATCTGGGTTGATTACGCCATTATTGGCATCATTGCATTGTCTACCATCATCGGTTTAATACGCGGCTTTGTAAAAGAAGCAATGTCATTAGCGGTATGGGCTGGCGCCTTTATCATCTCTAGCTTATTTTACCAATATTTAGCTTCCTTCCTAACAACCATTTCTGAACCCCTTTTAAGAAATGCTGCGGCCATAGCCATATTATTCTTTGCGACGCTACTGTTAGGCGGTTTACTAAACTATATTTTAGGTGAGCTTGTACATCGTACTGGTTTATCGGGTACCGACCGTGTTTTTGGCATAGTGTTTGGTGCTCTACGAGGCGTGTTGGTCGTGAGCGCGTTACTCTTCTTTCTTGATGCTTTTACTGGTGCACCCAATACGCACTGGTGGGGCAATTCTATTTTGATTCCAGAATTTGGCTTTGTAGTTGAATGGTTCTTTTCGTACCTAGAAAACAACTCGAGCTTTTTAAATTCAGTAAACCGTTAATCGGCGAGGATAAATTACATGTGTGGTATCGTTGGAATAGTCGGAACATCCCCTGTGAATCAGGCGATTTATGATGGCTTAACTGTTTTGCAGCACCGTGGTCAAGATGCCGCGGGTATCATTACCATTGAGAATAATACGTTTAGCTTACGCAAAGCAAATGGCCTTGTGAAAGATGCCTTTCACACCCGTCATATGAAACGACTACAAGGTACAATTGGCCTTGGCCATGTGCGTTATCCTACAGCAGGATCTTCAAGCTCATCTGAAGCACAACCTTTTTATGTTAACTCACCGTTTGGTATAGCGCTTGCCCATAATGGCAACCTTACTAATGCAGAAGCTTTAAAAGAGCAGTTATTCTCAGAAGCACGTCGTCACGTTAATACAACGTCAGACTCTGAAATTTTACTTAATATCATGGCACATGAATTAAGTAAGTCTGATAAGTTGCATTTAGACCCTGAAGATATTTTTACTGCGGTAACCGAAGTAAACAATAAAGTAAGCGGTGGCTATGCAACTATTGCTATGATTATCGGCCATGGCATTGTTGCTTTTCGCGACCCTAATGGTATTCGCCCACTTGTATTTGGTAAACGCGAAACCGAAAAAGGTACTGAGTACATGTTTGCCTCAGAAAGCGTTGCGTTGAAACCGGATGGTTTTGAGTTTGTACGTGATGTTGCACCTGGTGAAGCTATATATGTTACAGAAGAAGGTGAATTCCATTCACTTAGTTGTGCTGATAAGGCTTCTTACTCGCCGTGTATTTTTGAATTTGTTTATTTTGCTCGACCTGACTCAACAATAGACCGTATGTCTGTATACGCAACACGCGTAAACATGGGGACTAAACTAGGCGAAAAAATTGCACGCGAATGGGCAGACAAAGATATTGATGTAGTTATCCCAATTCCAGAAACTTCATGTGATGTAGCACTGGAAATTGCACGTGTACTTGATTTACCATATCGGCAAGGTTTTGTTAAAAACCGTTATATTGGTCGTACATTTATCATGCCCGGCCAAGAGATGCGTAAAAAATCAGTGCGTCAAAAGCTAAACGCAATTGATCGCGAATTTAAAGGTAAAAACGTATTATTGGTTGATGACTCAATTGTTCGTGGTACAACATCAGCACAAATTGTTGAAATGGCCCGAGAGTCTGGCGCTAAAAACGTTTACTTTGCATCAGCGGCACCTGAAATACGCTTCCCTAATGTGTACGGTATTGATATGCCTTCAGCCGCTGAGCTTATTGCTCACGGACGTGAAGTAGAAGATATTAATGCAAGCATAGGGTCTGACGGTTTAATCTTTCAATCGTTAAAAGATTTAATTGCTGCGGTTAGCCAAGAAAATCCTGAAATTACTAAGTTTGAAACCTCAGTATTTGATGGCCAATATATTACTGGCGATATTGATCAAAACTATTTAAATCGTATTGATAAGCTACGTAACGATTCAGCAAAAAGCACCCGCGAAAGTGCGATGTCTTCAGGTTTAGAGATACACAACCAAGACGAAAACGAAGCTGATTAATGGTTATTGATAAAAACTATTAAATATAAAAAAAGGAGCTAATTAGCTCCTTTTTTGCGAAGGAAAGAAAGGGAACATTTCTATCAAACACGACTTTTTATTAGGTAAACTTTATTAAGTAAACATAGGGCTAACAATCCCATTTGTCCAAAGCATCGCTGTTACAGCTAAAATAATAACCAGTAATATTAATCCACACGTTACTACCGAGCTGGCGTAAATAAAGCCACGCTCTTCGGGGATATGCATAAGTATAGGTACGCCGGTGTAGAGCAAATAGACCGAGTAAGTTAGTGCAATAATTCCAGCACAAACTACAAACCAAAGTACAGGCCAAAAAGCGGCGAGTGCCGACATAAACACTGGTGTTGCAGTATATGCTGCAAGTTCAAGTGTTTGTGTAAATGTAGGTTTAGAGCCAAATGTAACCGCCATCCAATGGGCTAAATACGCCAATGCAAAAACACCCGCTATTAAAGCAAAATACATTGCACCTGCAATTAGCAGTGCACTATCGTGCGTTAAAAATACGGGATTGCCTGCACCTATACTCCATCCTAAATAAACAGATGAGTAGTAGCCCATTATTGAAGGAAATAAAGCAATCAGTAAAATATGCGACAAACTATAGGTTAAACTTTCATGGCGATTATCTATTGTTTGCCATTCTTCAAGTGGGTGAGCATAAATGCCCCAGAGGTGATTTAGTATCATAGTACTTACTCCATAAAAGGAACGTATTATTGTTTTGGTTGGTTTATTTTTATACAGTCTATGTACAGTTATGGTTCACTTATTTTGCAAAGTCAAGTTAACTCGTTATTAACATTTAGACGCAGATAAGGGCTTTGATTTATCCCAAGCAAAATTTCGTGTTAAAATAACGGTCTATCAAATTTATTTAGTAATGAGCAGTCAACGTGCCACATAGCCAACTTTTAGAGCCGATTAATAACTTTTTATTGTGTACCACCCCAGAGCAATGGGTGGAGCAAGCAATTAAAAAAGAAAACTTATCAGTCATTTTAATAGATCACTTAATTTGTGAATTAAAAGCAGCTCAAAGTGCGATGTTTTTAATACGTAAATACGCGGTAGATAAAGAGGGTAGTGATGCATTACTCGAGTGGCTAAAGCCATTTGAAACGCTTATTTACAAGCGAGAAGGGAATTGGCGCGATCTGGCTGCTAAAAATAAGCTCACTAAATCAATAATTCCTAAATCGAGTTCTCCATACGGGCAAGGTCTAATCGATAAAATGGTTTTGCTGATAAAAGAAGAGCTGCATCACTTTTATCAAGTGCTCGAAATTATGGACGAGTACGGTGTTGAGTATCGAAGTATTACACCATGTCGTTACGCAAAAGGCATGCTCCGTCATGTTAAAACGTTCGAGCCCGATGCATTAGTCGATAAGCTAATAGTAGGCGCTTATATTGAGGCGCGTTCGTGTGAGCGTTTTGCAAAGCTTGCACCGCATGTTGATAAACGCTTAGGTGATTTTTATATTTCGTTGTTACGTTCAGAAGCGCGTCATTACCAAGATTATTTAACTTTAGCGCAAGAAATTGCTGATTTTGATATTACCGAACGCGTAAACTTTTTTGGTGAAAAAGAAAAAGAGTTAATTTCTACAACCGATACTGATTTTAAATTTCATAGCGGTATTCCTACTGTTTAAATACCCTCATTTTCTTTTAAAAAATTAATATACTCTGTTATTTTCTGATTGCTGAAATTATGTTTTTTCATAATTTTAGCAATGCGACCATTGTTAATTATTATATCAATTCCTCTATTAAATTTTTGTAAGTATTCTTTAGCCCTATAATTTGATTTAGAGACAACTACATATAGTTTATGAGAAGCAAGATCTGGCGATAAATACTCAATATTATCATCATCCAAATCTTCGGTTTTAGTGTTTTCAAGCCAATATTTTCCAACCTCTTTAGTACCCGCGACTAAATCAATACGCCCTTGTTGTAGTAAATATAAGCTTGTAGGAAGACTTTTAGTGGACGTTATTGCCAGATCCGTATTTCTAGCAAACTCTTGGCTTACAACGGCATTGTCTTCTATACCAATACTATAAGGAGTTAATGATTGAACTGTACCATCGAAATTAATAATACTTTCTTTTCGCTTAAAAACTCCTGAGTGAGCAACTGCAAGTGGACGGGAGTAGTAAAAAACTTCATTTCTTTTTAATGAATAAAAAGCACCTAAAATAGCTGTTTTTCTGTTTTTTTCTAATAGCTTTAAAGCGCGATTCCATGTCGTAAACTCGACTTCGCTATTAATACCTTGTGTTTTAAGTGCTGATTGGGCTATTTCATATAACCAACCATTATTGGGCAAGTTTTCGCTAAAATAGGGAGGGTAGTTTTCAGTAACAATTTGCCATGTTTGTTCGCTAAATACTTTTGTTGGAATGGCAATTACTACGATGAAAATTAACAGCTTAATCATTAAACCTCTCACTATTATTCAAATGTATAGATAAATAATAGTCAGAATTTTAAATTATGCGAAAGGCGTGCTAATTAATTCTTGTGATTGAGGGGTAACGACTAAATAAGAGCCTTGGGTGTACCAGTCACCTAGCACTGTGCGAGTAAGTGTTTGTTCATTAACTTTATACGTATGAACATTAGGGCGGTGAGTATGACCATGAATCATATTAGTAACGTTATGTTTAGCAAAGGTGGCAAGCACGGCTTCATCTACAACGTCTAAAATTTCGATAGGTTTATCAGCTTGGCGCAACTTACTTTTTTCACGGGCATTACGCGCTATTTTTTTACGATACCAAAGTGGCATTGCAAGCATTAGTTTTGGCCACCACCAACCACGGCTTTTTTTACGAAATTTTTGATACTCAGTATCTTGAGTGCACATTTCGTCGCCATGTAAAATAACGGTAGGCGTACCATATAAATCAATGACTGTTTGTTCATCGAGTAAAGTCATTGCGGCCATGTCTGCATATTGCTTGCGCATGATGAAATCACGATTGCCATGTATAAAATAAACAGGTGTCCCACCATCATTAACGGCGCTTAAATGCTTTGCTACATCGGCACTCAGCGCTGTAATGTAGTCATCTCCAACCCATACTTCAAAAAAATCACCCAAAATATAAAGTGCATCTACATCTTTATTTAGTATATGCGTATTTAAAAAGTCAAAAAATGCAGCGCTAATGTCGGGGCGGTTTTCGCTTAGGTGTAAATCTGCAATAAAGTAAGTTTGGCGAGTCATAGGTCAGTCTTTTCGATATAAATAAAGCGGGCGTATACACATTGCGTAAATGCCCGCTGATACTCCACATTACGTGGGTAAACTTACTATTAGCTAACAGTAACGCTTTCGATGATCACATCTTCAAGAGGCACGTCTTGGTGAAAACCAGTACTACCTGTTGCTACGCCTTTTATTTTATTTACTACGTCCATGCCTTCTACTACTTCAGCAAAAACACAGTAACCCCAGCCTTGCGATGTTTCGCTACTGTGGTTTAAAAAGTCGTTGTTGTTCACGTTAATGAAAAACTGTGCAGTTGCTGAATGAGGATCAGGCGTACGCGCCATTGCTAAAGTACCTATCTTGTTAGATAGGCCATTATTAGCTTCATTTTTAATTGGGTCGTTAACTTCTTTTTGTTCCATACCTGGTACAAAACCACCGCCTTGAACCATAAAACCATCGATTACACGATGAAAGATAGTGCCGTTGAAAAAATCAGCATTTGCATACTCTAAAAAGTTTTTAACAGTGTTTGGAGCTTCTTGCTCAAACATTTTAATGGTGATGTCACCAAAATTGGTGTGTAGAACAACCATGTGTTTTCCTATATCTGGTTTAAATATTGGCGCTATTTTATCGTAGTTGGCTAAGATTAACAAAGTAGATGTTTGGTTTGTTATAAAGCGCTAGAGCAGGGGCTTTTCAAGTGGTAACATAACTGTTCAAGTAAATAGTCAAGGACTCAAAGTAAATGGTAAATATATACAACACACTCACGCGACAAAAAGAGCAATTTAAACCTATGGTCGAAGGCAAAATCGACATGTATGTGTGTGGTATCACCATTTATGATTACTGCCATATTGGACACGCTCGTACTTTTGTTGGTTTTGACGTTATTGTGCGCTATTTACGTCATATTGGTTACGATTTAAAATATGTACGTAACATTACAGATATCGACGATAAAATAATTAAACGCGCAAATGAAAATGGTGAGTCAATAAACGATTTAACTGTGCGCATGACTAAAGCGATGCATGAAGATTTTGATAGCCTAAATATGCTACGCCCAGATATTGAACCAACAGTTACAAGCCATATGGATGAAATTATCGTTATGGTTAAGCGCTTGATTGAAAAGGGCCATGCCTATGTTGCAGCTGATGGCGATGTATTGTTTGATGTATCAACGTTTGAGCAATACGGTGCGCTTTCTCAGCAAGATTTAACTATGCTGCAATCGGGCTCTCGCGTTGAAGTAGCGCAAGATAAAGACGATCCACTTGATTTTGTGTTATGGAAAAAAGCCAAAGCAGGTGAGCCATCATGGTCATCACCGTGGGGTGAAGGGCGTCCTGGTTGGCATATTGAATGTTCGGCAATGAGCTCAAAACACTTAGGTGAGCATTTTGATATTCACGGTGGGGGGTCTGATTTACAGTTTCCACATCATGAAAACGAAATTGCCCAGTCGTGCTGTGCAAACAACGGCAAGTATGTAAATACATGGATACATACTGGCATGGTGCAAGTAAATAAAGAAAAAATGTCTAAGTCGTTAGATAACTTTTTTACTGTGCGTGAAGTTTTAAAAGCATACGATGCCGAATCTGTTCGTTACTTTTTAATTTCAGGGCATTACCGCAGCCAATTAAATTACTCGCAAGAGAATTTAGACCAAGCGCGCTCATCACTTGAACGCATTTATACAGCGCTTCGTGATGTCGTACCGGTAGAATGCGATTTAGAAGGCAATGAGTTTGTTGCTAAATTTAGAAAAGCAATGAATGATGACTTTAATACACCAGAAGCACTACCTGTGTTGTTCGAACTTGCTAAAGAATTAAACCGCGTAAAAGAAAGTGACGCAGGTCAAGCTGGCAAGTTAGCGTTTATACTGCGTAGCCTTGGTGAAGTGTTAGGCGTTGCTCAACAAGCACCGGAAGCTTT
The DNA here is from genome assembly GCF_030408135.1 of Pseudoalteromonas sp. APC 3691. Classification (NCBI taxonomy): domain Bacteria; kingdom Pseudomonadati; phylum Pseudomonadota; class Gammaproteobacteria; order Alteromonadales; family Pseudoalteromonadaceae; genus Pseudoalteromonas; species Pseudoalteromonas sp. APC 3691. The sequence goes on from NZ_JASDCB010000018.1 coordinate 53,346, forward strand.
TTTACAAGGTGGGCAAGATGACGACGAAGTTGCGACAATTGAAGCATTAATTGTAAAACGTAATGAAGCACGTGCTAGTAAGGACTGGGCTGCTGCTGATGAAGCTCGCGATGCACTTAATGCATTAGGTGTAATACTTGAAGATTCAGCTGGTAAAACAACGTGGCGTAAAGCGTAAGCGTTTAAAGTAATTCAGGTCAAACTAAAAAAGGGTTGCCAAACGGCAACCCTTTTTTGATTTTTTAACAGCTTAGCTGTGATACTTTTCACACGCTTCAAGTGTGTTTTCAATTAAGCTTGCGACAGTCATCGGGCCAACGCCACCTGGTACAGGTGTAATAAAATGCGCTTTTTGTTCGGCCACACTGTATTGAACATCACCGACTAATTTACCCGTATCTAAGCGGTTAATGCCCACATCGATAACAATAGCGCCTTCTTTTATCCAATCTCCCGGTATAAATTCAGGTTTACCGACAGCCACAACTAATAAGTCAGCGCGGCGAACATGTGTTTCTAAGTCTTGAGTAAACTTATGACACACAGTGGTAGTACAACCTGCTAATAAAAGCTCTAACGACATTGGACGACCAACAATATTTGACGCGCCAACGACAACTGCATGCATCCCTTTATAACGTACACCCGTTGAATCAAGTAATGTAATAATACCTTTAGGCGTACATGGGCGAAGGGCAGGCATACGCTGTGCTAATCGACCAATGTTATATGGATGAAATCCATCAACATCTTTATGTGGGGTAATACGTTCTAAAATCTTTTCAGCATCAAGGCCTTTTGGCAGTGGTAACTGCACTAAAATCCCATCAACTTCGGCATCATTATTTAGCTCGTCAATTAAATCTAAAAGAGTTTGCTCTTGTGTGTCTGCTGGTAAATCAAATGATTTAGAGATAAAGCCAACTTCTTCACAGGCTTTACGTTTTGAACCAACATAAACTTGGCTTGCTGGATCAAGTCCAACGAGCACTACTGCAAGTCCTGGTGCACGTAAACCATTTGCTACACGTTCACTTACGCGTTCTGCTACAGCGCTACGTACTTGTTTTGCGATTGCCTTACCATCAATGATGTTTGCCGTCATGGGTGACCTTTAATTGGGGTTAATTAACTAGATACCGATACTCTAAAAACGAGTGCATAATAAAATAGGGGTAAAAATGCTAATAAAGAAAACATACTCTTTATATAACTCGTTTTATAATGTGCCTACTATTTTCGCAGAAAAGCATAGCAGCGCCAAGTTGCTTTTAATGTATATAACATTTGAGTTGTTAAATAGTTTAAATTTCAGCCTACTATTGTAATATTTAACCATTGTGCACTAAAAATGAGCACTTGATTGGTTTTATTAAAAAAACGTTTGACCTAACCCCGTCAAATCACTATTATGCACCCCGTTGTCAACGAGGTCACTCGCTAACAATAATAAGTTTCGGCGATTAGCGCAGTTTGGTAGCGCACTTGGTTTGGGTCCAAGGGGTCGCAGGTTCAAATCCTGCATCGCCGACCATTTTTATAATTTATTATAATCGAATAGCTTATTGGTAAACTATGAAGTTTTCGATGCGCCCATAGCTCAGCTGGATAGAGCAACGCCCTTCTAAGGCGTGGGTCGAAGGTTCGAATCCTTCTGGGTGCACCATTTGAAAACATGTAAATATAGCGGTGATTGTAGCTCAGTTGGTAGAGCCCCGGATTGTGATTCCGGTTGTCGTGGGTTCGAGCCCCATCAGTCACCCCATTTACAACGAATATCGGCGATTAGCGCAGTTTGGTAGCGCACTTGGTTTGGGTCCAAGGGGTCGCAGGTTCAAATCCTGCATCGCCGACCATTTTCTTAAAATGGTCTTATACTCTCAGTTTAAGTGTTCAGTATGAAAAAAGAAGTTAACTCTTCAATGTCGGCGATTAGCGCAGTTTGGTAGCGCACTTGGTTTGGGTCCAAGGGGTCGCAGGTTCAAATCCTGCATCGCCGACCATTTTCTTATCTAGTAAGAATAATAAATAAACTCCTCTAAGTTATAAATCTAAATTCGTTAGCCTTTAATTCTATTAAATAATTTGTATTTTATTCTATTCAATGCTCAGTTAGCCTGTTTTTTATTCAGTTAGTCTCTATAGTCCCTTATCTAGTCCAAATAATTGCCCCCTATACTCGACTATCATAAATATTAGGTTATAATGCCGCGTCTATTGTTTAACATAGTGCCCGAAGGGCAAAGCAGCAATGGTATCTCATGGTAGCGACGGATGCTTTTAAGTGTGAAAAACCGCTTAAACTTTATCAAGACTCATGCAGATCACTTTGTTTGTAAAGGAAGGCGAACAGTCGCCAAAATTGAATATTGAGGTAAATCATGCAAGTTTCTGTTGAGACGACCCAAGGCCTTGAGCGCCGTATAACTATCACCGTTCCTTCAGAGAACGTTGAGACCGAAGTAAAAAAACGCCTACAACAACTGTCAAAAACACAGCGTATAGATGGTTTCCGTGCTGGTAAAGTTCCAGTATCTGTAATTAACAAGCGTTTTGGCCCTGCAGTTCGTCAAGAAGTTGCTGGCGAAGTAATGCAACGTAATTTTTACGAAGCAATCGTTTCTGAAAAAATCAATCCAGCTGGCGCGCCTACATTCGCACCTAAATCACTTGAAGCAGGTAAAGATTTAGAGTTCTCAGCAACGTTTGAAGTTTACCCTGAAGTTGAAGTTCAAGGTTTAGATAAAATTACTGTTGAGAAACCAGCGGTAACAGTAACTGACGAAGATTTAGCTAACATGCTAGAAACACTTCGTAAGCAACACGCTGAGTGGGCTGATGTTGATACAGCTGCTGGCGAAAACGACCGTGTAACAGTTGATTTCGTAGGTACTATCGACGGTGAAGTATTTGAAGGCGGCAAAGCTGAAGACTTCCCATTAGAACTTGGCCAAGGTCGTATGATCCCAGGTTTTGAAGATAACATCGTAGGTAAAAAAGCAGGCGAAGAAGTAGTTGCTGATGTAACTTTCCCTGATGATTACCACGCTGAAAACTTAAAAGGTAAAGCGGCTCAATTCACTATCACAGTGAAAAAAGTTGAAGCGCAAGAATTACCAGAATTAAGCGAAGAGTTTGCAACTAAATTCGGTGTTACCGAAGGCGGCGTAGACGCGCTTAAAGAAGAAGTTAAAAAGAACATGACACGTGAGCTAGACCAAGCGGTTAAAGCAAGCGTTAAAGACCAAGCAATCAAAGGTCTTTTAGCTAACAACGAAATCGAAGTGCCTAAAGCACTAGTTGATCAAGAAGTTGATGCTCTACGTCAGCAAGCAGCTCAACGTTTTGGCGGCGACGCTCAAAACATGCCAGAGCTTCCTGCTGAATTGTTCCACGAGCAAGCTGTAACACGTGTTAAAACTGGCCTTTTATTAGGTGAAGTGATTAAAGCTAACGAGATTAAAGTTGATGACGCTAAAGTTGAAGCATTAATTGCAACGGTAGCTTCTGCATACGAAGATCCAACTGAAGTAGTAGAATACTACAAAGGTAATGATCAACTTATGCAGCAAATGCGTAATGTAGCAATGGAAGAGCAAGCTGTTGAAGCTATTTTAGCTAAAGCAGTTGTTACTGATGTTGAAAAAGCATTTGATGACATCATGAATCCACAGCAAGGTGCTTAATAAGTCATTGACTTAAGCTCTCGCTAACGATTAAATGGCTCGTGCTACTCTGTTTATACAGCGTGCCCGGGCCATTTTAGTTTTTGGCTCTAAATTTGCGAAAAACGATAACTATGCTTCCTTATAATAAGGATAAGTATAAGCGCATAAGGAATTAAATAAGTATGAATACTGGTATTACAGATCCCCTAAATGCATTGGTCCCAATGGTTGTTGAACAAACACCAAAAGGCGAGCGCTCGTATGATATTTATTCGAGATTATTAAAAGAGCGTATTATCTTTTTAACAGGTCAAGTTGAAGACAACATGGCAAATCTGATTTTAGCGCAAATGCTATTTTTAGAATCAGAAAATCCTGATAAAGATATCTTTTTATACATTAACTCACCAGGTGGTTCAGTAACTGCGGGTATGGCTATTTACGACACAATGAACTTCATCAAACCAGATGTAAGTACAATATGTGTAGGTCAAGCTGCAAGCATGGGTGCTTTTTTACTTACTGCTGGCGCTAAAGGTAAACGTTTTTGTTTACCAAACTCTCGTGTGATGATTCACCAACCATTAGGTGGTTTCCAAGGTCAAGCATCTGACTTTGAAATACACGCTAAAGAAATTCTGTCTATTAAAGCTAAGCTTAATCGCTTAATGGCTGAGCATACAGGCCAACCATTGGATATTATCTCTAAAGACACAGATCGTGATAACTTTATGAGTGCCACGCAAGCTGTAGATTACGGCTTGGTAGACTCAGTTTTTACAAATCGCGATAAAAAGTAAGTGCTTGGTGAGCAGGATTGCCTGTTTGCCACTTTAAGTTACTATGCGAAAACTAATAAATTTTGGTATAGTTAAAGCGTATTGAAATAGCCGCCAACAGTTTTGGTGGCCAACGTAATAAAATGAGGTAGCTGAATGTCTGACACTCCTACAGACGGCGACAAAAGTAATAAATTGTTATACTGCTCTTTTTGTGGCAAAAGCCAACATGAAGTGCGTAAATTAATTGCAGGCCCTTCAGTATACGTTTGTGATGAATGTGTAGAGTTGTGTAACGATATTATCAGGGAAGAGATCAAAGACATTGCTCCTAAGCATGATACGTCTGACAAACTACCTGTACCAAAAGAAATTCGTAAACACTTAGACGATTATGTTATTGGTCAAGATCATGCTAAAAAAGTATTGTCTGTTGCCGTTTATAACCATTATAAACGCCTACGTAACCAATCGACTAAGCAAGACATTGAATTAAGTAAAAGTAATATTTTGCTTATCGGTCCAACAGGTAGTGGTAAAACATTACTTGCAGAAACGTTAGCGCGTCTACTTGATGTGCCGTTTACTATGGCCGATGCCACTACATTAACCGAAGCAGGCTATGTAGGTGAAGATGTTGAAAATATCATTCAAAAGCTTTTACAAAAGTGCGATTACGATGTTGAAAAAGCGCAACGTGGCATTGTTTACATTGATGAAATTGACAAAATTTCTCGTAAATCAGATAACCCGTCAATTACGCGTGATGTATCGGGCGAGGGCGTTCAACAGGCGCTACTTAAACTGATTGAAGGCACCGTTGCTTCTGTTCCACCGCAAGGTGGTCGTAAACATCCGCAACAAGAGTTTTTACAAGTAGATACTTCTAAAATCTTGTTTATTTGTGGTGGCGCATTTTCAGGTTTAGATAAAGTAATTGAGCAACGTAGCCACAAAAATACCGGTATCGGTTTTGGCGTTAGCGTAAAAGAGTCTGCGGCGAGTCGTTCTTTAAGTGAAACATTTAAAGACGTAGAACCAGAAGATTTAGTTAAATACGGCTTAATTCCTGAGTTTATAGGTCGTTTGCCAGTAGTTGCTACGTTAACAGAACTTGACGAAGCTGCTCTTGTGCAAATATTAAGTGAACCTAAAAACGCGATTACTAAACAGTTTTCAGTATTGTTTGGTATGGAAGACGTTGAACTTGAGTTCCGTGATGATGCCTTAGCTGCAATTGCCCACAAAGCAATGGAGCGTAAAACAGGTGCACGTGGTCTTCGTTCAATCGTTGAAGGTGTGTTACTTGATACTATGTACGAACTTCCTTCAATGGATGACGTAAGCAAAGTGGTTATTGATGAAACCGTTATTAAAGGTGAGTCAGACCCAATCTTGATTTATGAAAATAATAAACAAGATAAAGCTGCATCAGAATAGTTTTTAAGCTATTTGAGTGAAGAAAGGAGCCTTAGGCTCCTTTTTTTATAATTAATTTAATCGAGTAAGGGAAAATTGTTGAACTTTAATTAGGTTATCCCCATATACTTGAGTAATCTTTAAAATAAATTAAGTGCGAAGAGAAACTATAATGACGCTTGAGAGAACCGACCGAGTCGAAATCCCAGTCCTTGCACTGCGCGATGTTGTGGTATATCCGCACATGGTGATCCCGCTTTTTGTAGGCCGTGAAAAATCAATAAAATGCCTAGAAGCGGCAATGGACAAAGATAAACAAATTTTCTTGGTTGCACAAAAAGATGCAACTGTAGATGAACCTGAGCAAGAAGATATTTATCGTATCGGCACTATTGCCACTGTACTTCAGTTATTAAAATTACCGGACGGTACAGTTAAAGTTTTAGTAGAAGGTACACAGCGCGCACAAATCGAAGAATTTGTAGATAACGAAGACTTTTTTGTAGCTAATGCTCAATTTATTGAATCTGATTCGGTAGACGAGAAAGAACAAGAAATTTTTATTCGTAGCGCAATTAGCCAGTTTGAAGGCTATGTAAAGCTAAATAAAAAAATTCCTCCTGAAGTACTAACTTCAGTTTCAGGTATTGATGAGCCAGCGCGCCTTGCCGATACAATGGCAGCCCATATGCCATTAAAAGTACCTGAAAAACAAAAAGTGCTAGAAATTTCAAACGTGACAGAACGTCTTGAATATTTAATGGCATTAATGGAAGGTGAAATAGACTTACTGCAAGTTGAGAAAAAAATTCGTACCCGCGTTAAAAAGCAGATGGAAAAGTCACAGCGCGAGTATTACCTCAATGAGCAAATGAAAGCCATTCAAAAAGAATTGGGTGAGCTTGATGATGTACCTGATGAATTTGAAGCACTTAAAAAGCGCATTGAAGAATCGGGTATGCCAACAGAAGCACAAGACAAAGCGACGACAGAGCTTAATAAGCTTAAGATGATGTCGCCAATGTCTGCAGAGGCCACTGTAGTGCGTTCATACATTGATACGTTAATTAACGTACCTTGGAAAAAACGCTCTAAAGTGAAAAAAGACTTACCAGGCGCGCAAAAAATTCTTGATAGCGATCACCATGGCTTAGATAAAGTAAAAGAACGCATTATCGAGTATCTCGCGGTACAACAGCGTACTAATAAGCTTAAAGGGCCAATTTTATGTTTAGTTGGGCCACCAGGTGTTGGTAAAACATCCCTAGGGCAATCTATCGCGCGCTCAACTGGTCGTAAGTATGTGCGTATGGCATTAGGCGGCGTACGTGATGAAGCTGAAATTCGTGGTCATCGCCGTACATATATCGGTTCAATGCCAGGTAAGTTAATTCAAAACATGACAAAAGTGGGCGTTAAAAACCCGTTATTCTTGTTAGATGAAATTGATAAAATGTCAGCTGACATGCGTGGAGACCCAGCATCAGCTCTATTAGAAGTGCTTGATCCTGAGCAAAATAGCCATTTTGCTGATCATTATCTTGAAGTAGATTACGATTTATCTGATGTTATGTTTGTAGCAACATCAAACAGCTTTAACATTCCTGGCCCATTACTGGATCGTATGGAAGTTATTCGCTTATCGGGTTACACCGAAGATGAAAAGCTAAACATTGCAAAAGAGCACTTAATTACTAAACAAGTAAAACGTAACGGCTTAAAAGAGTCTGAAATTGAAATAGAGGATAGTGCAATTATTGGCATTATTCGTTACTACACACGTGAAGCGGGTGTACGTAACCTCGAGCGCGAAATTTCAAAACTATGTCGTAAAGCCGTTAAAAATATCTTACTTGAAAAAGACACTAAAACAGTGACTATCAATCAAGATAACCTAGAAGACTTTTTAGGTGTGCAACGCTTTGATTATGGTAAAGCTGAAGACGGTGACCGTATTGGTCAAGTTACAGGCTTAGCATGGACAGAAGTTGGCGGTGATTTGCTAACAATCGAATGTGCGGCTGTACCAGGTAAAGGCAAGTTAACTTATACCGGTTCACTGGGCGATGTAATGCAAGAGTCGATTCAAGCGGCTATGACGGTAGTACGTAATCGTGCAGATACATTTCGCATAAATAGCGACTTTTACGAAAAGCGTGATATTCACGTACACGTACCTGAAGGCGCAACACCAAAAGATGGCCCAAGTGCGGGTGCAGCAATGGTAACAGGTCTTGTATCTAGCTTAACGGGTAACCCTGTACGAGCAGATGTTGCAATGACCGGTGAAATTACGCTACGTGGTGAAGTACTTCCTATTGGTGGCTTAAAAGAGAAATTATTAGCAGCTCATCGTGGTGGAATTAAAACAGTAATCATTCCAAAAATTAACGAACGTGACTTAAAAGAGATCCCAGAGAACGTGCTGGCAGGTCTTGATATTCACCCAGTTACTTGGATTGACGAGGTGTTAAAGCTTGCTTTAGTGCATCCTGTTGAGAGTTTTTCGGTCGAAACACCTAAAAACCAAGAAAAAAGCTAAAAAAAGTGCTTTTTAGGGCTTTTCAAATCTAAACGGTATGATAAGTTAAGCACTGGTTTTCAAGCCTAGCCCTTATGGGGCGTAGGCTTAAGAAAAATATAATCATGTGAGCATTAAAAGTTTGCTCTACAATTTTCAAAAAAGTGATGTTAGTTTAAAAAACCATCGCTCTTGATAATAACAATGAAAGAGGATGATATTGTGAATAAATCTCAATTAATCGATCAAATCGCAGCTGATGCTGACATTTCTAAAGCGGCTGCAGGTCGTGCACTAGATTCATTCATCGAATCTGTATCTGGCGCGCTAAAAGAAGGCGACTCAGTTGCACTTGTTGGTTTCGGTACTTTCTCAGTACGTGACCGTGCTGCACGTTCAGGCCGTAACCCGCAAACCGGTGAAACAATCCAAATTGCTGCTGCAACTATTCCTGCTTTTAAAGCCGGTAAAGCGCTTAAAGACGCAGTAAACTAATCACTGTTTTAAACACATTAGTTATGGCGAGTGTAAAGTTACTGATTCACCACAACAGATGAATTAAGTAACTTTACCGCCAGTTACTTCAAGTGAAAAAGCGTATCTGGTAAGATACGCTTTTTTTACATGTGACAAGGTAAAATACCTTGATCAAAAAGAGATAAACAAATGCTTGAGAAAATCAGAGAAGGTTCGCAAGGACCTGTAGCCAAAATAATTTTAGGCGCGGTGATTTTATCTTTTGCCTTGGCAGGGATCGGTAGTTACTTAGGTCAAACCACAGAACAACCCGTTGCTGAAGTAAATGGAATTAAAATTAGTCAAACCGATTTTAACCGTGCTTACCAAAATGAACGAAGCCGTTTAGAGCAACAATTTGGTGAATACTTTACACAAATTGCCGCTGATCCAAATTACATGGCGCAAATTCGCCAAGGTGTAGTTGACCGCTTAGTACAACAAGAATTGCAATCACAGCTAGCGGCTGATTTAGGCCTTCGCGTAAGCGACGAAAGTGTACGTAAAACAATTTTAGAACTACCGTACTTTCAAATTGGTGAAAAGTTTAATAACGATCGTTACTTACAAGTAATTCGTCAAATGAACTTTCAACCAGATGCTTTTCGTGAATACCTACGTAAAGATATGACACGTAGTCAGGTAGTATCTGCTGTTGCAGGTACAGACTTTGCACTAGAGAGCGAGCTTAAAAGCGCAATCGCTCTGCAGCAGCAAACTCGTAGTATTGATTACTTAGTTATTAATAAAGAAGCGCTTGCCGCGAACGTAGAAGTATCAGAGCAAGAAGTGTCTGATTACTACGAGCTAAACGCATCACAATTTTTATCTCCAGAGCTTATCTCAGTAAGTTATATTGAGCTTAAAGCATCAGATATTAATGTTGAATCGGTAACCGAGGATGACGTTAAAGCGTATTACGAGCAAAATAAAGCACAATACGTTGAGCCAGAAAAGCGTCGCGTATCACATATCTTAATTGATAACAGTGAAGACGATGACGCAGCAAAAGAAAAAGCCAATGCACTTCATGCACAACTAGAACAAGGTGCAGACTTTGCTGAGTTAGCAGAATCATCATCTGACGATATCGTTAGTGGCGAAATGGGCGGCGATCTTGAATGGATAGAACGTGACGTAATGGACCCTGTATTTGAAGATGCGACTTTCGCACTTCAAAACAAAGGTGACATTTCTGAGGTTGTTGCTTCTGAGTTTGGTTATCACATAATTAAACTTACAGACATTCAACCACAACAAGTTAAAGCGTATGACGATGTTAAAGCTGACTTACGTGCTGAACTAGAACAAGCTGAAAAAGTAGATGCATTTTACGAAAAGCAAACTGAAATGGGTGCACTTGCATTTGAAATTTCAGACCGCTTAGACGATGCTGCAGAAGTTGCTGAAGTGGAAGTTAAATCTACGCCTCTTTTAGCACTTAATGCTCTTCCGGAGCCGTTAAACAGCCCTGCAGTTGTAACAGCACTAACATCAGTTGATTTACTTGAAGATAAAGTAAACTCTGAAGTTATTGAGCTTGGTGAGGAGCATGCAATTATTGTTCGTATTAACGAGCATAAAGCTGCTGCTACTAAACCGCTGGATGAAGTAAGCGAGCAAATTAAAGCGCGTTTAGTTAATGAAAAATCATCAGAGCTTGCTAAAGAAAAAGCGCGTAGCTTATTTGCAGAAGTACAAGCAGGTAAGAGCTTAAATGATGTAGCGAGCGAGCAAAGCTTAACTGTTCGTCAAGAAGCGCAGTTAACACGTCAAAGCTATACTGTTTCACCTGCTATTGTGACTCAAGCATTCAAAATGGCTCACCCAGCAGACTCTGCGATAGTTGAGCTTGTTAATTTAAATAATGGTGATGCAGCAATTGTTGCGCTTAAGTCGGTAACAGATGCACAAGTTGCAGCTAATATTGATCCTCAAGCAAAACAAAGCATTACTATGGCGCAAGCTAATAAAAACTACATAGTGTTTATTGAAGCGCTGAAAGCAAATGCTGAACTTAACTTACCAACGGCTACACAAACTGTTGAATAATTAATTTTAGCTCATAAAGAAAGGCGCTTTTAAAGCTGTCTCTTGATCACAAGTCTGACTCAAGAGATTTTGCTAAATCGTAGCCTTCCAGGATGGCTTGTAACTTAAGCCATCCTTGCCATAACACTTTCACAGATGCACGCCCTGTGCGCTTGGTATCTTTCCAGCCTCCTAACTTTGCCAGTTCCTGATACGCCCATGACATATTTGGAGCAGTTTCAGGCAATGGTGTTTTTATTCTCTTTAACCACAATAACTTCCATGCTTTGGGAGATAACA